>QNBC01000071.1 GCA_003641665.1 candidate division TA06 bacterium | reverse complement strand
TGTAATTCGATATCGATCATTTATATACTGTTGTTCGTTACTACTAATAAGTTCAAAAATGGAGTTCGATGTCTCTTCGATGATCTTTGCTTTTGTTATTACCTCATTAACGAACATTCTTCGTATCGTGCTTCGAATACTGCTAAAAAGCATATAATTAAGAAGTAAAAATGTAATAAGAATTGCGACAAATACAATTTTTTTCATCTCTTAGGCGTTAATTTAGCTATGGGAAGAATCATTTCCTCTATGGAGATTCCTCCATGCTGCATGGAACCCGCATATCCCGGACCAGTATAATCCTTTGGTTTCAGATAGTAGTTTTTGAGAGCGAATATATATCTGTAATTGGACCCCTTTGATGGTAAATGAAACGTTTGCGGGTCAAACAGCGTAAGAGCATTCTTTTTATCCCCAAATATACTGAATCCTTCGGCATACCTGAACTGTATGTTGGATATTCTACTGCCTTTAATAATAACATCGTTTTTAACGGTAATAGCCCCATGATCGGATGTGACATAAACGACGGAATTTTCTTCGGATATTATTTTAAAAAATTCAGGAAATTTAGAATTTTCAAACCAATTCTTCACTATTTTGCGAAAAGCGGTATCATTGGGCAAACTTTTCTTAGCAAGATCGGATCTCCCTCTGTAATGAATGAGCATATCAAGAAAATTCACAACTATTGCAACAAAACCCGGCTGATCGTACTTTCCCATTCTACCTGCAAAATTCAAGTCTACCAATTTGACATACTCGAAATTGTTCCAATTATTATAGCCCAGTTTCATCAGTAACTTTTTCAAGTTTTCTTCTTCAAATCTATTTTGTCTAATATCATTTTCATTCCAGATTGTTTCATAAAGGTCACTCATCTCATCGGGAAACTTACCGCTGAAAACCGAATTTCTCGAATATGAAGTGAGTGTCGGCAATATAGAGGTATAATAATCTTCTTTTATGTTAAAGTACTTCGATATCATGGATTTTATAATTAGCCAGAGATCAAGTCTCATACAATCAAAAAGTATGAAATAGATCTTCTTATTATCATCCAAATCGATCTTTTTCCTTATTAAGTTATTGGATTTAACGACCTTTTCATCATTTATCAGGTATTTATAATTTCTCTTTATGAAATTAAGAAATTCAAGATTTAGATTCAGTACGGTTGATTCGTGAATATCTCTGAGTTCCTTATGTTCCGGTAGATCGAGCATAATGTTCCATTTTGCAATCCATTCGGCAATTCTGTACCATCCTTCAATATCCGTTATATTGTTTATATTCATAAGAATGTCTCTCGATTCTCTTCCGTAAGTTCGTTCGGTTGTTTCTATGACTATCTTGTCTTTTTCAAGATATTTTTTACAAATTGCAAGCACTTGTTTCGGATTTACAGGCTTTATGAGAATATCCTCTACCCTTTGAGCAAACACTTCTTCCATAAAATTTTCATCATCGATTTTGGTCATAAAAACGATGGGTATTTCTTTCCCCGCTTTTCTCATCATAGCAATAAAACTCATACCATCAAGACCAGGCATCATCTGATCGAGAATAATCAATCCTATATCCTGCTCTTCGATTACAGGAAAGGCATCTTCCGCATTTGCTATACCTATAACATCAAATCCCCTACCTTTTAAAAATCGTATAATGGATGTTAAGCTCATTATCTCATCATCAATCCACAATATTTTACTCATGCCCGTCTCCTTCGCACTGTGAGAGTTCAATTCTGAATGTAGTGCCTCTATTTATTTTTGTTCGTTTTACAAAAACACTACCGCCGAAATAATCTATTATTATCCTCCTCGTCAATGTAAGCCCTAACCCCCAACCGTACTTTTTCGTGCTAAACCCGGGGGCAAAAATATTGGCAATAATTGTCCTGCTAATACCACGTCCGTCATCGGAAATCTCAATCACCGATTTCCCTTTATCATTAAACAGATCGATAGTAATCGTAGTCCCCTTTTTTGTCATGGCATCAATTGCATTTTTAACGATATTTTCCACTGCCCACCCGAAAAGCTCATCATCTATCATGCTGTATAAACTTTCGTTTTTAGCAATTTTCACTACGTATCCTCTCCCTCTTTTCGGTGATCTGCGATTGTAATATTCCGCTATTTTACCGACCTCTTTATTTAGATTCATACATTTTAACTTTTGTGTTCGTCCTATTTTATTGAATCTGTTCGCTATTATTTTCAGCTTGTTAACATCTTCTTTCATTAGATTGATATCCGAATAATTCTCCAATTTTCCATTATTCTCTTCAAGCAATTCAATCCAGCCCATTAATGCGGCAGTTGGAGTTCCGATCTGATGAGCCATTTCCCTCGCAAGTCCCATCCACAATCTGCTATTTTCATTCTCTTTTATGATTTTGATACCCACAAAACCGAGAACGGAGATTATTAAAATGACAAGTAATTCGAGCAACGGTACATACTTCATTATATATACCTCTTTAGGATAACCAAAATAGATTTTTTCTATTATTTCTCCTGTTATTGGTTCCCGTATATCTACATGCTTGTTGCCTTTGTCCAATTTTTTTATTATGGTATTGAGTCTTTTCAAGACTCTTTTATCTTTACCGCTTTTCAAATCTTTATATGTTATGTTCTCACTCCCTACATTTATATTTTTCCATGAAACAGGAATATTGTCCCCGTCTGTTATTATAACAGGGAAATCAATTTTACTGATTATTTCATCAAATATTATTTCAGTAGCTTCATCTCTATTGTTAATAGTACTTGAAACGAACCTTGCATAAACTCTGGTTTTAAGTTTTGTATTCTCTTCAAGAGAAGTTATGATGGTTTGAATCAATATGATAAAAATCACCAACATGATCAAAAATACTATGAATATTGTCTTTTCAAGTTTTGAAAAACTGCCTAAATATCCTCTCATTTCCTTTTCTTTGCCATGTATAGAGCTTTATCTACATTATCGATCAATTTAAAAACCTCTTTTTCATCGGTCGGATATTCTTTTATTCCAACGGCAAAATCGATATCTATTTTATTGTTTTTATATATAAACGGGGTATTTCTAATAGTATCCCTAAATTTATCCATGATTTTTCTTGCCTCGCTTTTATTCTTGTCCATTATGATTAAAAATTCGTCCCCTCCATATCTTGTAACCTTGGAAAACGCCCCCAAAGCATCTATCAATCTCTTACTCAACCATTTTAAAACTTCATCTCCCGCAAGGTGACCATAAGAATCGTTAATCCCTTTGAAATTGTTCATATCAAGCATAACAAGGGAAAATTGTTTCCCATAATTGAAATGTCCTTTCATTAACTCATTCAGGTGATCTTTCAAATATCTGTAGTTATATAATCCTGTCATCGGATCCGTGTTTGCCATTCTGTTCAATTCTCTATATAAGTTGGCATTTTCAATGGCACTGGAAAGGTGGTGTACTATAATTTCCAGCAATTTCAAATCCTGCTCGTCTAAACTATTTGCTCCCTCCTTCTCAACATTCAGAACTCCCCAGGACTCATTGTGTACAATAATAGGGATAGCGATTTCGGAAACAACATTGTTTCTGATCGTAATAAAATCACTGACTTTTCTCGAATCCTTTATAAGATAAGATTTTTTATCTATCCAGCTCCTCTTTGTAACACTGCTATCGGTTTCATACAACATTTTATTTATCATCTCTATCTCTCTGTCATTATAGTCACTTGCAAAAAAAACACTTAAGCGGTCCTCATGCTTTTTTAGAATAACAACATTTAGATAATTAAAATTATTCCTCAACATAATCGTAAGATTTCTAACAAGATCATCCACTGCCATTATTTTCGAAATAAAACCTGTAATTTCGTAGGCTTTTTTCAATTTTTCAGTTGTATCGTTTGTCCTCTTATACAGAAAAGCATTTCTAATAGCGAGAGTGGCAAATTTTGATATAATTTCAAGTAGTTCAAGCGTCTTAGAATCGGGAATTTTACCATCAATCGGACTATCGAGACTTATTGTCCCGATTAATTTTTTTGTTCTATCATAAATCGGAATTAAAATCGTGTCTTCACTATTCCATTTGCTTCTATCCTCTCCCAAATCATTTAATTTGTTATCTATAATTGCTGAGTACTTAGCAGCCTCAGTTTGTCCGATATTTCTTATAAAGTAGATAAAATTACTTAATTTGTACTTATCTTTTAATAAATATTTTATATTGGATACGGGTATTCTTTTTCTTCGTAATTCGTTAAATATTTCATCGGAAATACCTGCGGCTGCAACTCTTTCAAGTGTTTTATCGTCATTTGAAATCATATTTACAAGAACTCTTTTAAACCCGATTTCCCTACTTATGAAATCGGATAGTATTTTGAATATTTCCTCAAGACTGAGTGTTGCCATTAAACCGTTAGCAAGAAAATTTATTATGTGAAGTTTCTTTTCAAGATTGCTGATATATACAGAATACATACTGATGTCATTGTCATAAAGTTTGCTCAATTCATTTAGTCTATTCAGTTCAAATAGATTTTTAATTATTTCCAGAGACTCATCTTTTAGGAATTTAATCTTGTTCTTATTCAAAACGATAATTATTCTATTTTCTTCCACCTCTCTCATAAAAATAAACAGAATTTTGTTCTTTTTGAATCTATCTTGAAATATTCGCCTTATTTTCAATCGTGATAGTGTATATTGCTTTTGACATATCTTCTTCCTTTTTTTCGAAGATGAAATATATGAAGGCATTAATTCGCCGTATATAAAAAGGGAATTCAAAACCTCTTTAATCTTTGCCCCTCGTATACAATCATATGAGAATTTATTCGAAGTTCCGTCTCTGCTTACAAATGAAATAATAACTGAACCGGACGGGACCTCCTTTTCCATAATCGAAAGAATAGCGGTCTTATCATTAACGGATTTTATAATTTTAAGAACAGCATCAATATCCACATTCTTTTTCATATCATTCAATAAAATAATCTATTTCTCCACCTAATCCGTGACAATAATCCATTCCTTTTGGCAATTTACCCGTTTCATTGGTTATGCAAACCACTTTTTTCTTCAAAAGATATGCTATAGCGGCAATTCTGTCCTTATAAGATACAATATACCTGCTTTTATTTATTAGTTTCCCAAGTTCCAATGTAGAGATTGTGGGATTATTATCAATAATTGACGGTTTGACTATTTTTTCGCCTCTATATTCACTAAATAATTCTTTGTTTATACCTATACCACTCCCCGTTAGCTTTCTGATTTTGAAAAATCCGCCTATACTTTTCCTTCTTATACATAAGAACCCATAGATTGATTTTGCAAATTCCTCATAGTGACCGTTATAAACTATCGATATATTAAAATCACTCATCTCGGAACCTATAGAAACCGTAACGGACGGTCTTATAAGTGTCCTGAATTGTTTATCAAGTATATTACCGGGAAAATTACAGCTGATATAGCATGCACCTCTATAATTTTCAGACAACTCGCTTTTCACCACCGATATGTTGGATTTACTCTGTAAATTGACCCTCATAACATTACCGGTAAATAGTTCCGGAGACCAGATTAAATCACCATTAATGAGAAACATTACTCTTTTCCCTTTATCCGTTAGCTCTTTCCCAATATTTAACAACGGTTCCAGAAAAAGGTACAGAAAAAATTCGTCATCCGGTAGAACAATAATGTATTTCTTCGCATTCTTAAACAGTTTTACAGGATTGCAAAGAACCTCTCTGTTTTTTAAAACAGCTTTTATGCTTTGAATTATTCCCATAGTTCATAATACTATATTATTTTCCTTTAATCAACGAGTAATGGCAAATTTCCCTCTATACTTACAACAGTCGGTTTTTGCAATAAAGTAATATATACCGTATTTGGCATTCGATGGCATACTAAAAGTTCTGTTATGCAGATTTTTCAGTATGGCAATTCTTTTACCATTAATGGAAAACACCGAAAAATCCATTAAATCCGTACTGTCGTCCGTTGAAATATGCCTCGTCCTATCTATATCTCCGCCCGTAGGCCAAATATACGCTTTCGCCTTTTGATATATTTCAAAATTAACGATTTTACTTACAATTCCTCTGTTGTTATAGGAATCAATTGGTTGCAAACAGATATTATAAGTCCCGGCTTTCAAGTTAAAAAGACCGATTTTTGTTGACGCCTCTTTTCTTCCCAAAAATTCTTTACTACTGAACTCGGCGTATTTAAGATTATCGATAAATGCCCATCCTCCATTCGATTTACATACAATTTTTATGCTGTCAATAGATAACGTATCGTAAAATGCGTATCTATTCCATTTCAGATCCCTTATAGCAGGAAGCAATAATTCCTTAATCGCTCCGTTATTGTATACGATTATTTTGATTTCAGCTCCGTATTTGTAAACATAAAACGACATATAAACGGGGTGACCGTAAGTTTCAAGAAATATTGTGTCCGCATCCGTGCCGTAATATGCATAGTCCCCCGAATAACTTTCACCGGAACTTCTTAGCCATCCGCTTGCCATAGGATGATCGTTATCTTCAAAATCGTACATCTTAATAAGATTGTACTCTTTAAGATTGTATGTATTGAAATAGACATCAGAGTAAAAATCATAAAAATCGTGTATGTTTATATATGCATTGTTGCCGTCTATTAAAGCAAATGTATCTTCATTAGATATGGGTGGAAATGTATCTGGCACCATATACATGGAAAATAAAGAAGAATCCCATCGCACATCTCTGTTAAACAGAGTCGTTCCGTATTCATATATCCTGCTTGTGTAATCATCGACATTTGCAGGAAGAAATATTGATATATCCGTCGTATCCGAGTAATTGATTATCATTGATTTAAACATTGAAATCGCTCTTTCATTTCCGCTCAAATTCAAGAGACTATTCATCCCGCATTGAATGGAATCGTTATTTATCTTATCCGGGTAATAATGTACATTATTGATTATTCCGATTATACCTATACTGTCCAGCTTTTCAAGGGATTCCTTATAAAGAGAAATAAACGAACCAACCTCTTTCAAGTTAATAACGGTATACTTCTTTTCATTTCTTGAATTGTACTCATGAATCAAATTAATCAAATTCGAATAATAGTCCGAGGTATTGATCATTCTTGCGTAATCCAACGCATCAATTGGCACAAGATCGGGAGATGCTATCATATAATCGCAATAATCCTTAATTTCATCGGCAACTTCAATTTCCCCCATCAGGCAGGCATCAAAAAGAATTGTTTTGAATATTATGCCGTAGTTCGTTTTGCAAAAATCAAATACACTCCTCAATTCACCGTTCGCAATCCCTATTGAATGTCCGGTGTTACTGTCGTATGATATTGCAAATGTTCCTATATCGTTATACCAGCCATTTCCGTGATCCCAAACAATAATATTTTTCTCATTATCTGCATATCTGTTTGCATTAATAATAAATGTTTTTAACGCTTCCACATCTCCCGCATCACTTACACTTATATCGAAACTATCCACCATGCCCCCGTATTTATAATAAAATCTGCTAAACGACAGACCTATAAATTCTACAATTACCCTTTTATCCGAAGAGGAGGAGAGAATATCCTCTTTTACCGACATTCCGGCGTTATTCAGGCTATTTCTTGCAGATATAAATACTTCTACCGTTTCCGCATTTACAAATGAATTTATAAAAAGGAGACAAAAAAGAAGGGGGGCAAAAAGCCCCCCTATTTTAAAGCAATCAGACATTAGAATCCGATACCAAGGGTTACCCTGTGGACAAACCCAAGCCTGTCATAATTAGCGATACTATAATCGACATCCAATTTCATCTGGTTCATATCGATGTGGAAACCGGCACCGGCTGATAAACCGGTAGCCTGTCCCTGCCAGGTGAGGTCGGGTCTATTCATAAATTCGTTATGTCTGTATTTGTATCCTACGCGAATGGCAAATATATTTGATATCACATCTTCAAGCCCCACGTAAACATGCTCTTCACCGTCATTGGGATGTGAAAATTCAAAGCTCGTAGTAAAGATGTTGGCATCTGTGTGAACCCAATCATATGCCATACCAATTCTAAACTCGGTAGGTAATGAGAACGGTGTTGTTTTTGTTGTGATATTCAAATCCGGTATTGTGAGTCCCGTAGCAGGATCCGTATATGTAATCTGGTGATCAAGTTGTCTGCCGGTGAACTGTGCCTGTCCTCCGAAGTTTCTCATTACACCGCCGATTCTAAGATTATCAACACCGGTCTGATACATAACACCGAGATCGACTCCAAATGTTGAAGCTGACATATCCCAGATTGTTTCTCTCACAAACTTGCCCGTTATACCAAATGAGAATTTATCCGTAAAATTCTTTGCATAAGTTGCGCCAACAACCATGTCGTTGGATGAAAATGTTCTGCCTGTCCCTTCAGGATGCTCAATTGTTGTTTCGTTCATCTCTCCCATACCGAGCATACCGAACTGAATGCCAAATGTTCCATTCAGCCCCATATTTAGCGTATAGGCCAGATAGGAATAATTTATGTCGGAAAACCACTTTGTATATCCTATAAGAACATTGTTATTTTTAATATTAACAATACCTGCAGGATTCCAATATATGGCAGCTGCATCATTTCCTATTGCCGATACTGCTCCACCTAATGCCGTGGATCTCGCGTCAACACCTATTTGCAAGAATTTCATGCCTGATGTTCCGACTTTTGAAAATGAGAAATCGGCATAGGTAGCAACAGTTACCAACAGGACCAGGCTGATTGCGATTAATATACTTTTTCTATACATATTATACCTCCAGCCCCTGTTATTTAATTATGGCGAATTTGCCTGTTGCTCTATGTTTTTGATCAAGAGTTTCTACAACATAGAGGTAGATTCCGCTGGCAGGTGTGAGGTTCGGGTTCGTAAGTACATTCCAGTACTCCATTCCGTTTCCGCTCACATCCCTGTGCTCTATCATATCCACCAGATCGCCTGTCAATGTGTAAATATATATGTCACAGCTGTCCGGTAGGTTCATAAAC
>QNBC01000070.1 GCA_003641665.1 candidate division TA06 bacterium | reverse complement strand
CAAAGTTTTGATTTCATGTATATGGGATCGTGTTTGTACTGCTTCCTATTGATCATAAGTTGCATAAATTTGAGAAAGTAAGTATATCCGTTATTTGGTTTTATATTAGAAAACTCCGATTTAAGGCGAGAAATATTATTTCTGTATCCGATGTAGTTGCTATTGGCGGTTCTTTTTAAAATGTCATCCGCCACGGAACTTCCTAAAACAGAAGCTACATCGAGCCCCATTGGGAATGCTCTTATACCCCCCGGTCCGATTGTAAAGGGAGAAAGGGT
Source organism: candidate division TA06 bacterium (assembly GCA_003641665.1). Taxonomy (GTDB): domain Bacteria; phylum Hydrothermota; class 32-111; order QNBC01; family QNBC01; genus QNBC01. The sequence continues at coordinate 8,967 of QNBC01000070.1, read as the reverse complement.
AGAGGGGCCTGTATATGTTAACACTTTGTTGTAAACAAGATTTTGAAATATGTAAGAATCCGGAATATATTTTTGCCCGAATAATTTAAAGCATAGAAAATTTTTATTGGATGTTGTAGAATCTGTTTTTTCGGTGGATATGATTTTAGGGAGCGGAGCATTATTTTTAATTATTGTTATAAAATTCATGATATTACTATCGGTTAATTTTTGCGGAGGTGTGTAAATGTCATAAGTATTCAGTGAAATATCATCTGATTTGCCCACATAAAAATTAGTTATGCTGTTTATGTATTTCCATATATTATTGAGTCGCTTATTTCCCTTAATTTCACTGTAAACTAAAACACTTGCTTTTATCATTCGAATTCTAGCCGAATCGTAGTCCGTTGCATTTATGAAAGAATGCTCGGGAGAGAAGTAGAATCCCATCCTGCCATACCACATAAAAGATTTAAAATAGTTTTTTAAGCTATCGTTGAAATTGTAATGCCCCCTTGGAATATATTGGCTGTAGTCCTCTTTATATGAGAATATTGGGGATATGGAAATTCCTTTGTGAGCCTCAATCAACATTTGCTCGGCATTTATGATTTTGGAATATCCGTCGGGCATGACAAAATCTTCGTCGAGATATGAAAGTGGCAAAGCAAAGTATAGTGTCAACAGGTAATAAGAATTTCTCAAAGCGGGGGAATTACTATTTTCGAATTTATTATAATTTATTTTATAAAGTTCTCTTGTGAAAACAGTCAAGCTATCGTAGAGGGAGTTTAATTCCATATCTTTAAGAGTTTGATCAAATATCAAATGCATCGAATATAGCGGCAAATCAACAGTATAGAGGAGGGGTTCATTATTTCTTGAAAGATACTTATATAATGAATAGATATTGTCGAAATTTGTTTTTTCAATGTAAAAACCGTTTTTCTTCAATGTTTTATATTCCGTTTTGGATAGCTTATTGCTGGTTTGAAAGGAATTGTCAGCAACTGTGCATGAAGAAAAAAACAACGATAGAATAGTAAAAAAATAGATAAAATTTTTCATTCTAAACTCACTTTTTCATCTTTTTCAGATTGTTTATTCTCTCTTCGCCAAGTTTTTTAATGGAAGCTAAAACCTCTTCTTTAGTTACGATTCCTTTTTCTACAAGTACGTTTATCAGGGCTTCTATACTAAGTGCATTAGCGTATGCCATTTCTTCGGGAGTTGGTTTTTTATTCATAAATCCTCCGTTTCGTTAATTCACAATATTGGGACATGCTTCTCCGTTTAAAACAGATAAAATGTTCTCTGCTGCCATTATAGCCATTTTATCTCTTGTGTCAAATGATGCGCTACCGATATGAGGTGTAAGTACGACATTATCAAGAGACAGCAATTCGTCGGAGACCTTTGGTTCGAACTCAAATACATCTAAAGCACATCCTGCTATTTTACTCTGTTTTAATGCATTAATAAGGGCTTTCTCGTTAATAACGGCGCCTCGCGAAGTATTCACTATTATTGCATTTGGTTTCATCATGTTAAATTCATCTTTATCAAGAAGGTGATACGTTTCGCTTGTCAGTGGTGTATTTAGGGATATGAAATCGGATGATTGCAAAATACCGCTTATATCGGTGTAAATCGCACCTGTTTTATTTTCAAATTTATAGTCTCTATTTCTTTTATAATATAGTATTTTCATATCGAATCCTTTCCCTCTTCTTGCTATTGCCTGGCCGATTTTTCCCGCACCGATAATTCCCAGTGTTTTACCATAAATATCATATCCGAGAAAGAGATCAGGTTCCCAACCGTGATAATTTCCCTTTCTAAGAAAAGTTTGACTCGAGCATATATTCCTCGCTGCTGCCAACATAATGCCAAATGCCAGATCCGCAGTGGTTTCTGTGAGTATTCCCGGTGTGTTGCAAACCTTTATACCTAATTTTGTCGCTGCATCTATATCGATATTATCGTATCCAACGGCGTAGTTAGAGATAACTTTAAGATTTTTGCACATTTCCAATGTCTCTTTATTGAATTTATCCCTTAGAAGAGAAAGAATTGCATCGGCTTTATAAATATAATTCATTCTTGCGTTTTCAGTCGTATCTTTATTAAAAATGACTATTTCATTATTGGATTTTTTTAATAAACTCAATCCTTTTTTTGGAATTCTGTCGCTTGTCACTACTATCATAAATCACCTCTCATAAATGGAAAACAAAACAAGACCTGAAATAACACCTATAAAATCGAATGTCAAATCTTTGTAGCTAAATCCCGTAGAAGAATGAGTTCTGTCATAAAGTTCTTTTATAAGTCCCAAAGTTAGGACGGAGGAACCGGAGATCAACCGTGTAAGATTCTTGTCCCCATTATCACATTTTAGCAAATAATGGGCAGTTAAATATGAGAGTCCCGTTAAACTTGCACTGTAATAAAAGTGATGCAGTTTATCAATACTTACCCAACTGTCTTTGATTCCGTAATGTGTGAGTACGATTGATGTATCCGAAGGCAAATCGCTTTTATTTTTCGAAACGTTTTGTGAGGCATAAATAGGGGAACAAAACAATAAGATAGAAAAGAAAACAAACAAATATTTCATAATCCCAGATCACCTGCAATTTCTTTCATACTGTTCAGACAAATTTCAGTGAATTTTTCCAATGAGAGCCCCATGTTTTCACATTCTTTTATTTGCTCCCTGTTTGCTCCTGCTGCGAATCGCTTTTCTTTAAATCGTCTCAATACAAATTTGGTATCGACATTCGATATCTTCTTTGTGGGATGCATTAATACGGCAGCAACAATTAATCCGGTTAGCGGATCGCAACTGTAAAGAGCCTTATCCATAAGTGATTCGCGAGGTAAATTTCCGGGATGCGCTTCAATTGCATGCAAAATCTCTTTGTCGATTTTTCCCTCGAACTCTTTAACTGTTAATTTTCCATGTGTTTTCAAATCATCTTTTGTCTCGAGATAATCGTAATCGTGTAACAATCCGGCTAATGCCCATTTGTCGGGATCCTCTCCGAAATACTTTGCAAGTCCTTCCATGCACGCTTCAACAGCAAGCATATGCTTTAACAGATTTTTATTATGTTTATATTTTTCTTCCAATAAATTTAAGATTCTATCCCTCATTAAAGGCTCCTTTTTTATTTAATGTATTAACCGCATTGATATATTCCATTGAATCGGGAAATTTTTCCTTTAATATGGAAAGAAATTTCTTAGCATCTGTGAATCGTTCGATTTCCACATATACATATATTATTTTCAAGAGAGCAATTCTCGATAGAACTTTGTTTCCCCTATCAATGACGTATTTGTACATATCCGCAGCATCGAGATACTGTTTCTTTCTATAGAAGTAGTTTCCAATAGAGAATAGAGTTTTCGGATTTGCCTTTTCCAATAGTTTTTGGTCGACCATATTGGCATAGGCATGCATCATTGCTTTGTCATTTGATGAAGATAGCTCCACGATTTTCTCGTAATATGGAATTGCTTCATCTCCCTGTTCGTTCTTAACGAGAGAATCCACTAACAGGTTGTATGCATCTATATCGTTTCTATTCTTTTCGATGTGTTTTCTTAACCGCTCTATTGCTTTTGTGTATTCTTCCTTGTCGATGTAATTCAATGCTGCTTTCATCTCCGGTGAAAGTTTGATTTTTTCTCTATCTTCCTCTATTTTAGGTTCGAGAACATTTTTCTCGAGTCCCGTAAATCGTATGATAAGTCCGGCAACAACTCCGAACAGAAATCCGCTTATGTGAGCCCAATAAGCCACACCACCGTTGGCATGAGCGCTCATTGATGCTCCGAAAATCTGTTCAATAAACCATAGTGGAAGGGCCACATATGCAGGTATGTTTATGGTCCCCCATATGGGATAAAAGATAAGGAGTATAAAGTAAAAATAGCGTATGCGAGTTTTGAAATGTCTGATCATAAATGCTCCCATAATTACGCTTATGGCACCGGATGCCCCTATCAGTGGAATTCCTTTATTCGTAGACATTCCGGCATATATAAGTGAAGAGAAAATACCTCCGATTATATAGAGCAGTATAAAAACGATTCTTCCCCAATCATCTTCTATGTTCAATCCAACTAACCAAAGGAAGAGCATATTGAAGAATAAATGAAAGAAAGATGCATGTATGAACATTGCAGTAATGAGTGTGATAATGTTTAGATGTTCCGGTGTGGCTCCCCATTTGTTGTAAAAGAAATTCTTCTTTAATGATTTGTATTCATTGTAATACGTTATCCATTTTTTATATAATTCGGAATTACGTTTTATAGTGCTATCTTTTTCTATTTTTCCGAGTGTGCTTTCGTCAAAGCCCATTAAATTTTTATTAAAGTATTCGGGTGCTTTATTTTCGATTATAAGTTGGACTGTTGTTCTGTTCAATTCGGTTGCAACTTTTCTCAAACGGTTCATCTCGTGTGAAACGATATTTGATGTAAAAAAGAAGATTATCGTATTTAAGATTATCAAACCGATAGTAATATAAGGGAGTCTTTTGAACTCAAAATCTTCATTGAAAATAGGAATCAGGAACATAAGAAGTTATACCCCGAAATGATAGCGAGTATTTGTCAATAAAATCGAATCTTTTAATTTATTCATATAAACTATATCGGTTACCTGTAATCTCCCGAAGTTGGAAAGGAAAATTGACGGAGATATTTTAATTGTCATATACTCTTTTATCACAGTTCTGTTATTCAATGTGGCCGGAATATCTCTATCGTTAATGAGTACTATGGAAACAGGAGAGAAATAGACATTTTTATTCAATTTTAATTTTGTTATATTATCGAGGTAAAATTGAGCGATTTCGTCCAAACGGACTCCAGGCTGGATATATTCGTACAATTCTTCTCTTAAATTGATAAGATGATTGAATATTGATTGTATTTTTGCAGTTAAACTCCCTTTTACGAAATTTTGAGGTAAACTTACCCCTTGCCCCCGGAACATAGCGCCTGCTGAAAAGAAGATGTTCCTGTTTTCTTTATATGTTTCATTACCCGGAGTCGGATGCAGGCTCAAACTGTTTTTGTAAAAAACAACTTTTGAAGGAACGATTCGTCTCTCGCAGCCATTTTTATATAAATTGTAATCAAGTATATTGCGTGCTTCGATTTCCATCATACCGGGTTTTATTTCTTTCATTGTATCCTGGATGCTTTTTTCGGTAATTTGTATGGCTCTCTTTAGATATTGTACTTCGTCTTCATTTTTTATTGCGGTTCGTTCGAGAATAATGTCATCTACAATTTCCGTTTTCACATTGTACATAGAATCTGTGATATGTGAAGGAGAATACAGTTTTTCTATTTTGTCATTTTCTAGCAAAGAACCTATTGTAAATGGGAAAAAGTACAATTCGTTAAATATTTCGTTTTGTTTCACGGTAACAAATTTACAGTATGAAGGTGTGAGTTTCTTTAATTGCTCTTTTTCGTATGGTGTGCATAATAAATATACCTTTTTCCGTGTAATTAACAGGGCTAAATTAAATTCAAAGATATTAAATGAGGTCTTTAAGTTGAGAAGATAACCGATTTCATCGGATGATAGGAGAAGATAAGCCTCGTTATCTTTTAACCCTTTTTGTATTTCTTGTATAAGTTCCATTTTTTTCTCCTATTAAGAAATTAAGTTCCTCTATAAAACTATCCCTTACATCAGCATATCGAACCCTTTTAACGATTTTACCTTTTTTGAATATTATTCCGTCAGTATGATTCATTGCGATTCCCAAATCCGCATGTTTTGCTTCGCCAGGTCCGTTTACGATACAACCCATAATTGCAATCGTTAGAGGCAGGTCAATATTTTTAGTTGCATCCTTTACGAAATTGATTAAATTTTCAAGGTCGATCTCCGTTCTTCCGCATGTCGGACATGATATGATTCTTACTCCTTTTTCTTCCGGTATGCAATTCTTTAAAATCTCTTTTGCTACGGTTATTTCATCCCCCACATCTCCTGTAATGGAAACCCGAATGGTATCTCCTATACCGTTAAGTAAAAGATAACCCAAACCGATTGAAGATCTTACGGTACTCTCGAAAAGCGGTCCTGCTTCAGTTATACCTATATGAATGGGATAATCGGTTTTCTTAGCAATGCTGATATTTGATTTAACGGTTGTAACAATATCTGAAGATTTGAGAGAAAGTACTAAGTTTGTGAAATCATTATCTTCAAAAAATTTTACAAAATCCAGTGTATTTTCAACCATTGCTCTCGCTGTGGGGCCCCCGTATTTATTCACATATTCCAACTTTAGTGACCCGCTGTTAACTCCTATTCTTATCGGAATATCATAATCTTTGGCTGCTTTAATTATATCTTTAACTTTTCTATCGCTACCGATATTCCCGGGATTTATACGTATCTTATCGGCTCCCATTTCAATACTCCTGATAGCCAATTTGTAATCAAAATGAATATCAGCTACAATAGGAATAGAAAACTTTTGTTTGATTTTTGGAATAGATTCAATTGAGCTTTCATCGGGAATTGCAATCCTTACAATGTCACAACCCGCTTTCTCCAATTGTTCGATTTGTTCGAATATTCCTATAATATCTCTTTTGTTTACCATTGATTGTATTGCAATGGGATAACCGTCGCCAATAATGACATTTCCGATTCGTATGCTTTTACTTTTTCTTCTTTTTCTTAAACCCATATACTTAATATATTATATTAAATATAATGTGTCAATAATTTTTTTGATTTATTTCATAATATAATCTAAATAAATTATGTAATATAATAATTTACGGTTGGTATTTGATCTTCGCGTTTCAGGGGCTTTATTATGTAATTCGGGAAGAAATCATTTTTATTGTTGACAAATCGTTATAATTTGATTTAATAAGGTTTAATAATCTTAATGAGTTATTTATATGAGTATTATTAAAGCAAAACTTCATCCGCCCTTGATGAATTTCTCTGAAATTTACAGATCCGATATAATTGATCGGATAGAATCGAAAAGAGATAGTTCTTTATTTGTAGTAACAGGTTCTCCCGGAAGCGGAAAAACAACGATTGTATACCAGTTTTTACATAAAATCAAAGCTCCATATATCTGGTATACTCTCGATGAAAATGACAATGATCCGATGATATTTTCCAAATACCTTGTACATGCAATCGAGAGCAAAGGTATAATTTTTGATAAAACCTTTGATAAATCAAATATATATGAAGTATTAAATTTTATATTAAATTATTTTGAAGATAATCATTCGAAAGAACTCTATATTGTGTTCGACGAATATAATTTTATAACAAACAATGAAATTAACGAAGCAATTTATCAAATTTTAAAATATTCAAGTAAGAATTTACACATAATTATTATATCGAATACACGCCCGAATTTTGATGTATCGAGGTTTGTTCTGAAAAACAAAGCTCTTCTCGTCACAAATAAGGAGCTCAGGCTTACCGAGGATGAAATTGCTTATTTGTTTGAATTGAATGGTTTAAAAATAAGCAAAAGAGAAGTGAAAAGAATAAGACAATTAACTGAAGGGTGGTTATCCGGTGTTATATTAATATTGAGAAATTACAATAATGAGGAGGGGAAAATATCAGAGCGAGTATCCCAATTGGTGGATTATTTTAAATTTCAAGTGCTCGAAAAATTGTCGGAAAACGAAAAAAGAGTTTTGGAAACCGCATCATTATTCGGAGTGTTTAGCCCGGATTTGATTCGATTTGTAAGTGGAGTGAAAAATGCTAGAGAGGTAATAGAAAAATTAAACAAATATAATGTTTTTATAGAGAAGATTGATGAAAACGAGTATAAATTAAATAATATGTTTGCCAATTATCTGAGAGGGATGTTAGAGAAGAATAAGCAAATGGCATTTTTATACGAGAAGGCAGGTGATTATTTCAACGGAAGTGATTATGAGAGAGCTATCGAGTATTACGTAAAAAGCGGGAAGATTGATAAATTGGCAAGTGTAACGGACAAATTTGTAGACAGTAATTATCTGAACAGAAATTACAACAGAGTAAAAAAATGGATTGATAATTTTAAATGGAATTCATTAGTTGATTTCCCCAATTTATTGCATTTGAAATTATTAACGGCAAGATATAGTAGAGATTATGAATTGTTTGATAAAATCAATGAGGTTTTTTCAAATAAATATAGAAACACACGTTACTATTATCTTTCCCTGTATGAGAAATCCATCGATTTATTTGATAGGGGAGAACTTGAAAAATCTGAGAAATTGATTAGGACTGTAATAAATAATATTAAGAAAACAGATAATCTGTTTTTTTCAGCATATAACATTTTAGGGAACATATATATACAAAAAAAGGAAGACGAAAAAGCAAAACGATATTTTCTTATCGGGGAAAAAGCCGCATATGAAAGCGGATATATGGAGCTTTATAATATTATTAAAATGAATCGTCTTTTGCCCGAGGTTGAAAAAGGGAATATTGAATATGCCGAAAGAGAAATATCTGAAATTGTTAAGAAAATTGATAAGATGATTAATTTTACCCCGCTTTTGCTATTTGCAAAGATAAAATTTATGAAAAATGAGATAAATAAAGGAATCGGATATGCTAAGAAGGCTCTAAAATTGGCAAAGAAAAATAATTATAAATATGGCATAATACAATCGTTGAACATTCTTGCATTCGGTTATATTTACAAAAAAAGAATTGATAAAGCAAGTAGCATCGCTAATTCCGCATTCAAGATTGCATCCGCTAATAAAGATACGAGCGTCTACAAGGATGCTTTTTTTAATAGGTTACTTATCGAAATATTAGTTAACAATTATGAAATGGCAAAGAATATATTGAATATGACTACGGAAGAAGAATTTAAAGAATACGATGATTCTTTGACTTACCTGGTATATAAAAATTTAGTTCTATACAAATTGGGTGATATT
>QNBC01000180.1 GCA_003641665.1 candidate division TA06 bacterium | reverse complement strand
TCTTGTTCTCGAGCGGATTCTTTCAGCCTCAAGTGGCATATCATTATCCTCAAAAAACTTAATCCGCCCCTTCAATTCCTTTTCTATAAGAGGAATAACACTTAACACCCTATCGTGAGATGTTACAAATTGTTTAGCAGGATAAAGACCTATGGAATTCGTATTTTGTAAAGTTTCACCTGTTAGCGGGTCTATAATAGTGATTCTATCAATTTCATTACCAAAAAACTCAATCCTGAATGCATTCCTTTCATATGCGGGAAAAATTTCAATGATATCTCCCCTAACTCTGAATGTGCCTCTTTTAAATTCTATATCATTACGCACGTAGTAAATATCTATGAGATACTCGGCAAGAAATCGCAGATCTATCTCATCACCCACCGAAATATTAAATATTTTATCCGTGAAATCAACAGGACTGCCTAATCCGTATATGCAGGATACGCTCGCGACCACTATAACATCCCTCCTTGTCAACAGACTCACCATTGCTTTTAGCCTTAACCTGTCTATCTCCTCATTTATGGACGCATCCTTTTCTATATAAGTATCCGATTGAGGAATATACGCTTCCGGTTGGTAATAATCGTAATAACTTATGAAGTACTCAACTGCATTCTCAGGAAATAATGTTTTGAATTCGCCATACAACTGAGCGGCTAATGTTTTATTAGGGGATATGACAATAGTCGGTCTGTTTAAATTCTTGATAACATTAGCCATAGTAAATGTCTTGCCGGACCCCGTAACTCCAAGTAAAGTCGCGTGTTTTACTCCCCCGGAAATCCAGGATGACAATTCTTCAATGGCTTTTACCTGATCACCGGCAGGAGAATAATCGGTTTTTAATGAAAAGTTCATAATTCTCTTAATTTTACTTCATCGACTTCAGTATTTATGATAACATATGTGGATTTTCCCGAAACATAACCGGATACGGTACCGGGATTAATAATGTGAATCCTACCGGATTCTTCAATCTTATGAAAGTGAGTATGACCGTAAAGATAATAATCGAAACCCGAGATATCAATTTTATTCGTATCTATCGGGCGATGCGAAATTATAAAACTTTTCCCCGCAAGCTCGAACTTATAAGGAGGAATCACAAATTTAAATCCCGATTTATAGCACAGCTCGCCGATATAATCCGTATCACCGTCATTGTTACCTTTAGCGATAATTCCCGGAATCTCAAGTTTTGCCAGAACGGGGATTACAAAGGGTGAAACGATGTCCCCCAAATGAATCAGATAATCCGGAGCAAATTGTTTAACATCTTTTACAAAGCTCTCCGTCATCTTTAAATTATCATGTGTATCCGAAATAACGGCAATTATCATACATTCCTCTCTAAAATCATTTCAATTGCTTCAGCAACACCGTTTTCATTATTACTCGCTACCACATAATCACAGATTCTTTTTATATCTTCGGGAGCATTATCCACGGCAATGCTCATCCCCGCCACTTCCATTGCCTCTATATCATTGTAATTGTCTCCTATATATGCGGCTTCTTCTAACGATAAATTGAAAATCGAACAGATGTCTTTCAACCCCCTGCTCTTGGAACAACTCTTATTAAAAACCTCAAACCACCACCAACTGCCGTCATCGAGATATGATACGGTTTTTTGCACCTTAACAACCCCGTTATATTTTCTTGTAATGATCTCGATAAGATTATCCACCTTCTCTTCCGTATCAATCGTGGCAAGCTGAATGGGGTTAAATCGAATCGTATTAAAGAGATTTTTTACTTTTACAACTGTTTTATCATGATTTATTATTTCAATTCTGTTTTTCAAGTAGATTTCAATCGCTCTATTATACGGTTTATCCTCGACAAATATGCTAATCCCTCTTTTGATGCTGTCATACACCATAATATCGACCCCGTTGTTTTTCATGTCCTTCATAATCGCAAGGGCAACATCTTTTTTCAAGTCATACCCTTTGAGTATTTTATTCGTACTCCCCTCAACGAGAATCGAACCGTTTTGGAGACTGAGCGGAACTCTTTTTAGAGCATCCGACCCGCTGTTCTCAAGTACGTTTTTTGCCGATAGATAATTGCGTCCCGTTATAATCGCCACTTTAATCCCTTTACCAAGGGCTTTTTCCAATGCTTTAACATTCCTTTCCGATATCCGCATATTATTTTCACTTGATAAAAGTGTTCCGTCGAGATCAATTGCAATAAGCCCGATTTTTCTCATAAATTCCTCTCGTACATATCTCTTACAATGTTTCTCGTTACATTAAACGGTGTAATCGGAAGATTTCTCTTATCCATAACATTATCGGTAAAAATATCCAACATACTCTCATCAACTTCGTATTGACTCATTTCTCTTCGGATATTGAGTTCATCAAGCAATTGTGACAGTTCTCCAGGAGGCAATATATCAAAAATATTTTCCACTTTCTTAATTCCGTTTTCCCTAGTGATTTTTAAAAAATTTTCAAGAAGAATGGCATTTGCAAGACCGTGAGGGACATCAAAATAGACTGTAAGAGGGTATCCCATGGCATGGAGAAGGATTGTACCCGCCTGTGATATTGTAATACCACCAAGAAGGGCTGCATATAGCATATTGGAACGCGCCTTCTTATCATCGGGATTCTTATACGCTTTTAGGATATTTCCTTTTATGATATCGATCCCTTCC
>QNBC01000069.1 GCA_003641665.1 candidate division TA06 bacterium | reverse complement strand
CTGTCTTTTACATCTGCGTTTCTGTAAAAGTAGACGCCCTGAACAAATGATGATGCACAGTTTCCTACTCCTATAATTCCAACTCTTACTTTACCCATAGTGCCTCCTATGATTTGATACTTTTAATCTTGTTAAATCCTACTATCAATCTCTGCAATGCTGTAAATATCGTAAGCAGTGCGAATAATAACATACCATAATTTAAGAATTTTGAAAAGAACAATATGATTATAACCAAATACAGTACTCTTTCCGGTCTTTGGAAAAAACCGCCTTTAAGTTCAATCCCCACACCCTCAGCTCTGGCTCTCGTATAGCTTGTCATTATGGAACCTATCATTGCAAAGAAAGTTGAATAGATGCCAATATTGTTACCGGTTACGATAAAATGGTATCCTATTCCTCCGAGAATAAAAAATTCGGAATATCTGTCCGAAATGGAATCGAGAAATGCTCCGCTGGAAGTGATTTTCCCTGTTGTACGGGCTAATTCTCCGTCAAATGTGTCAAAAATACTTGCAACTATTAGAATTATACCTCCTGTTAAAAATCGACCTATTGCAATTGTATATGCGGCTAATATGTTAATCAGGACACCAGTTAAAGTCAGCATATTCGGTGTGATGTGCATCGCTGCAAATAATCGAATAACCGGATGAACCGATCTCCTGAATCCGTTTTTCACTTTATCGTTAAGCATTATTTCCTTCTATTAAAATTACAAATTCACCTTTTAGTTTCACGTTGCCTTCTTTGATTCGTATAATCATCTCTTCAACATATCCTCTTATAAACTCTTCATGTATTTTTGTCAATTCCCTTGCGAGAACAACTTTTCTATTACCACAATGTTCCAATATCAATTGTAGTGTTTTTTGTATCCTGAAAGGGGATTCAAAGAGAATGCTCGTTTGCCATGCATGGGCAATGGATTGTAATATAAGCGCTTTTTTCTTTCCCTTTTTTGGAAGAAAGCCGAAAAAGATAAAGCTATCTGTCGGTAATCCCGAGCCTACGAGAGCCGTTAAAACGGAAGATGCGCCCGGAACGGGGACAACATCGATGTTTGCATCAATGGCAGCATTTATTAAACCATAGCCGGGGTCCGAAATAAGCGGAGTCCCTGCATCGGAAATAAGCCCTATTGATTTCCCCTCGTTCAACATATTCACAATTAAAGGAATTCTCCTGTTTTTGTTCTTATCATTATACGATAAATAATGCCCTTTTATTCCGTAATGGGATAAAAGCATTCCACTATGTCTCGTATCTTCAGAGGCGATTATATCACATTTTGCCAATATATGCAATGCCCTCATCGTTATATCGTCTCTGTTCCCAATAGGGGTCGATATAACGTAAAGGGTTCCCTTTTTATTCATTGTTTTTTATATACGATATAAATTTGATTTTTTCCAAAACGTATCTGTAATCATGTATTGCCTTTGCCAATATTTTGTTATTATCTTCCGGAGTCAGAATCTTATAAAAGTGTGCTATGAATCGTTTAACCCATTCGGCATATCCCTTTATATAAGTTTCTTCATCCGCAAGAGCATTATCGATTATATTTGTCCTGTTTAATATAACATTGTGAAGAAATGTATATTTCTTTTCCGCCACTTCTTTAGAACTTGAGAGATAAGATTCGACTTTTACAACACCCGTTTTTTCAGTATAACCGTGTATGAGATTTGTCATAAGCCCTGTCATTAATTTGCGCATATGGGGGGTGACAATTCTTTGCATGAGAGGTTCTCTAATATAATAATTGATGGAATGTATGGTGTCGCTAGTGAACATTTCCTGTGTCTTAATTTCTCCCTGCACCTTTTTTTGTTGTAGATATCCGTATTCCAAATGCCCTTTTTTAATATAATAAATTCCATGCTCTATATTGTAATTGACGAGCATTATTCCGGTATTATTGTCAAATGTAAATGCATCCTCTTCCAGGTCAAATGTACGATCAGGTTCTGCCGGGAGTGCTGTTGTCAGTAGTTTGGCGAGGTCAAAATCTATTTCATAAAAACTGCAAAAACCTCTCTCCGAGGATTTCTTTCTCTTTTCCATGTATTCGTATGTAATGGGGGAAAAATGATTGGAGTATTTCACCGCAGTGTAAAATTCCCCTTCTATGAGAAAGATGAATTGTATCTCTTCAGGGTATACAAGTTGAATATAAGAATGAAATTTGTCGGCACGGTTTGTTTTCCCTGCATTTAAAATACTATTCAAATCAATATAGTTTACCGGAAGATTCTCGAAAATTTTCCTCTTTCGCGGAAGTCTCATTTTTCTCCCTCTATTACGATTTGTGAAAAATCGGCAACTTTTAGAAATAATTTACGGAGAAATTTCATTAATGCCAACCTGTTTTCTCTGAGTTCACGCTTTTTGTCCATAACGAGAACATCGTCGAAAAATTTGTCGATTGTGGGTCTTATCTTAAAATACTCATTTAAAATTTCCGTGTAGTTTCTCTTTTTAAGTAGTGATTCTATTATCCCGTCGAGTTTTAGGCACTCATTGTAGAGAATTCTTTCCTGTTCTTCAATTAGCAAAGCCGGATTAATATCGCATGAAATCTCAATATTTTTCAGAATGTTTGCCACTCTCTTTTGTCCCGTAACAAGTGAATTGAATTCCGCTTCAGAAGATTTTCTATAACGATAGAGGGTTCTCGAACGCAGTATGATATCGTAAATATCCGTTAATCTTAAAGCGGCGATTGCATTGATTATGTCGTATCTTATATTCTCGTTCTGGGCAAAATTGATGATTCTGTCGATGAAAAAATCGTAAATATTATGCGAATCGTAATTATCATCGAACTTACTTGCCGCTTGCATTAAAACCGCCATGAAATCGTAGTGCCAATTTCTATCGACTGTGATTTCTATGATTGCATTGGCAACTCTCCTAATTCCAAGAGGATCCTTTGACCCTTTCGGAATGCCGTATTTTGATATGAATCCTGCAATTGTATCATATCTGTCAGCGAGTGCAAATACGGCTCCTTTATCTGTCTCGGGCAATCTGTCATTGGCAAAACGAGGTAGATTGTGCTCCATTATAATTTTGGCCATTTCAGCGTTAACTCCTAATTTTTGTGCATATACGCTACCGATATAACCTTCAAGTTTAGTGAATTCTTTCCCGTCCTTGATCATATTTGTTGACAAATCGATTTTTAAGTGAAGTGCAATATCCCTTAATTCTTTTTTATCGTAATTGAAATTCAATAGTTTTGACAGATAGTCTGCAATATCAGAGACACGTAACGCTTTTTCATAAATAGTACCGAGATCATGATGCCAAAGAATCTCTTTTTGAATATTTATTCTCTCCTCAACAGGGATTTTGAGGTCCTCCTCGTAGTAAAAGTAAGCGTCTTCTAAACGGGATTTTAAAACTTTTTCATTATTACTTATAATTGCGCTACTGTTTTGATCCGTGTTTGCAACGAATATGAAGAAAGGTGCAATACTGTTATTTCCATTCACTGCGGAAAAGTACCTCTGGTGTTGTTTCATTGCCGTTGTAACGACTTTCTCCGGTAGTTCCGTATACTGATTGTGGAATTGTCCGAGTAAAACTACGGGGTATTCGATCATTCCGTTCACTTCATCGAGCAGATCGCTATCTTTTAGTATGGTAATGTTGTTTTTTTTCTCTATATTTCCCATTTCTTCAAGGATAGTCCTTTTTCGCTTGTTCTGGTCCACCATTACATGATTTTTTTCCATTAAATTAAAATAATCATCTATGGATTTTACTGTAAGTTTTTTATTCCCATAAGCTCTATTGCCGTATGTGAAGTCAGACGATTTTATTCCGGCAAGTTCGACTCCTTCGATCACCGAATTGTCCGTTAAAATGAGCAACCAACGTATGGGGCGGGCAAACCTGAACTTGCTGTTTTCCCAAATCATTGTCTTGGGAAATCGAATCGCCTCCACAGTTTTTACCAGATTCTCTCTCAATATTTCATCAAGCCCTTTTCTCTTTTTCTCGATTTTGAGAGCGCAGACTTCATTTTTCCCTTTTTTTACGAAGTAGATATCTTCGGTAGATTTACCCTGTGATTTGGCAAACCCTATAGCCGCTTTCGTCCATCCGTTATCTGTTTTTGCGATTGAAACGGGAGGACCGGTTATTTCTACCGTTTTAATTTCGGTGTCTTCTTCAATGCCTATTAAGTGGAGAACGTATCTCCTCGGAGTAAAATAGTAATCTGCTTTTTTGTATCGTATCTCATTTTTCTTGAAAATTTTCATCAAAACATCAAGCCATGTTTCAATGCCCGGTTTTAGATAAGATGATGGGATTTCTTCAAACCCTAACTCTATCAAAAGATCTTTATTATTCATGATTCACCTGCTTCTCAAGATATAATCTTGCAACTTCTTTTGAAAGATTTCTAATACGTAAGATGGTATTTCCACGTTCTTTAGGACTAATCGCTCCGCGTGCGTCGAGAAGGTTAAATGTATGGGAACATTTTATAACATAGTCGTATGCCGGGAATACAAGCCCTTTTTCCAGGAGACGACGGACCTCATTTACATAATTTTCAAATTGCTTGAATAACATTTGTGTGTTGGATTGGTCGAAATTAAACACACACATCTCATATTCGGCTTCCTTGTAAATTTCATCCCATTTTATCCCTTCCTGCATTTGTAGGTCGAATATGGAATCTATACCTTGCAAAAAAGTTGCGATTCTTTCGAGACCGTAGGTCAACTCAACAGGTATCACATTCAATTCAATCCCTCCGAGTTGCTGGAAATAGGTAAACTGGCTGATTTCCATGCCATCTAACCAGACTTCCCAACCGAGACCCGATGCTCCGAGTGTGGGAGATTCCCAGTCATCTTCCACAAAACGAATATCATGTTTTTCGATTTCGATTCCGGCTGATTCGAGACTGTGTAAGTAAAGCTCCTGAACATTCGAAGGTGCGGGTTTTAAAATTACTTGATATTGTGTAAACTGTTGCATTCTATTCGGGTTTTCAGCGTATCGACCGTCTTTGGGGCGTTTGCATGTTTCAACATAGCAGGTGTTCCAGTTTTTTCTGGAAAGTGCATAGAGAAAAGTTGCCGGGTTGAATGTTCCCGCCCCAACTTCACTCTGGTATGGTTGGGATAAAACGCAGCCCTTTTCCGTCCAATATTTCTCCAAACTAAATATCAAATCCTGAAAATACATATTACTCCTTTTAGAGGCTTATACCATAAATCACATTAAGTGTCAATAATTCACATTTTAGCATTATTTAAAAATCATTTAAGATATCGGGATTGAATCCTTCAATCCATAAAGTGGTTTTTCCTCTCTCGATAGCAATAATAGAGGGGAATGTTTTTACATGAAATATATCTTGTATCCTCTTATCCGTCATTTTAAAAATGGTGCATTTGATACGTTTGCTTTTCACAATATCCGCAACCGTTTCTATTTCACTGTTAGTGAAAATAAAAATATGACCTTGCCAGTTCTCGATTTTAATTTTATTAAGCACCGAGATGGAAGATTCATTATGCATATCGAGAACCAAAATCAGATTCTTTCCTTTTCTTAGTGTACTTGAATTGAAGACTTTTCCTTCGATATCTTTTAATTTCGCTTTTTCTGGCAATTTAAATTGTCTAACGATAACATTACCTGTTTTTAATTCGTTTATTGGGATACCCGCTTTTATATCCAATACTGTATCGGATTCAATTTTAAAGTTATTTATTCGAATATATGCCGTGCCAAAGAGATTTCTCCAACCTGCAATTGTAAAATATTTTCCCGGTGTGAGGTCACATATTATCGTATCTTTCGAATCCGGGACATCGAGGTCCAGAGAAACGATCTTATTATCCTTAACTCTATTAATCGTAAAATCATAATAGTATCGCAACTTCAATATCTTTCCGTCGGCTTCGTTATGAAAAACAATTTTTACATGATTGTACTTTTGGGTGACATGGGAATGCGGAATTAGATTTATCCATTTGCCTTCTTTGTAATATTCGAGACCGTTGTTCATGTAGTTTAATCGTGAAGGAACTATCAGTGAGCGAAGAATACCTATGGAGAGAATATATTTTTCAATGGGTCTTCCGATTTTACCCTTGTGAGTTTCAAGGGGATTCATTAGACCGCCAAAGCGGCTCTTTAAACTATCCGGAACGGTGTCTATTGCGGAATCTACATAGCGGACGACCTTTTTAACGGTAGAATCAATTCCCAGAGGAGAGATCAAATTTGCAAAAAGATGAGAAAATGTATCTTTGTATGTACCGAAATTTTCAAAATAAACACGAGGGGAAACAATGTAGGGAAGGGCAATTGTGTCGTCAAATACGGAAATGCGTTGTTTATTTCTCTCATACCAATTAAGAAGCGTTCTCATATTATTTGAATTTAAGCAGACAAGGTCCTTTTTATTTTCATAAATACTCTTGAGGATTGTTACGAGATCCGCTTTTTTCGTATTATCGGTTTTATTGTAAAAATCCAATATGGTTTTGTAGTTACCATGGGAAGATTTGAGAATATCGATAAATATGCTATCGTCTTTTTGGGGGAAAGAGATATCGATGTCACTCTTAACGGGATTCACCTTGTCCATGTAAACCTTTTGAGCGAGGTATATTGTATCGGATGGTGTATACTTCCTTCCTTTGTTTTTGACCTCTACGGGAGGAATCGTGTAAAACCAGAACGAAGAGTCCGGTATGTTCCTATTGCCCAATCGTAGTGTAATTGCATTGTCATTCTTTCTAACATGCGACCAGGCAAATTGTGTATCCTTTGCAGCTGTCAGGAGAAGGTCCGTTTTTCCTACCCGTATAGTATAATGCCCCGTTGAATCTGTCTTTCCCGATGCAACGACTCTGAAAGCGGAGTAATTATAAACGTAGATATAAATTTTTGCATTTATTACAGGAACATTATTTTCATCCGTAACATTTACGGAAAGTGTTTTTGTATCCTCATAATTGGGCGTAGAATTAAATATGGTAAACATTCTATAACTGTTTAGTATCGGTTCGTTATTTTTTGTTACCTTTCCCCAAACGGTTCCTGCGACAAGAGCGGTTCTTTTTGTCGCCGCGACTACCCAATCATTAGGATTTTTCAGTTTACCGATATATTTCCATTTACCGTTTACCCAAACTTCAACCCAAGCATGATTGCTGTTTGTGAATGGCCACCACGGTGTATAGACGAATCTTGCCGGAATGTAGACAGTTCGCAGAGCCATAATAAGGAGTGTTGCCATCTCTTCGCATCTACCATATCCTCTTTTTAATGTAACGATGGAACTTTGATCCCATGGAGATGTGGATTTGTATTTGTTATGTATCGTTACCCAATCGTCGATTTTCAGAATCGCACTATCCATATTTCCTGCGTCTTTTATTACAGCAAGCAATGTATCGACATAAAGTGAACGAAAATTATTCAACGGTTCCTGTGAAACTCGATAGGGTAGGATATAACGGTAAAATATGCCCTTGGGAACTTTATTTGCCCAGGGAACCCGTTTTTTAGCTTTAACAATGGCATTTAGATCACTGAGTAAAAACGAATCATCTGCAGAAACAAGATCGACCTGAGGCATATATTTGATTAAAGAATCTCCCCATTCTTTCGGGATATGTTTATTGGATGCATATTTTAAAAGTCGTGTTCGTTGGGATTTGTATGGGGAAGCGTATATGGAAAATGAAAAAAGAAAAATAAGCAAGAATAAAAGTTTATATCTTTTCATTATAAAACCTCTTTGTTGATTTTACGTTTACAATTTCCAATGGTATCTTCGGGAATAAAATAATAAGCGAGCCAAATAAGCGGGATTACAATTATTACATCATCAAGTGCTCCGATAATTGGAATAAAGTCGGGAATCAGATCAATTGGGCTCATCAAATAACCAATGGCGATGGCAAGAAATATTTTGGAAATGAGTGGTATATCCCCGCTATTTTTTAGGCATTTGATCAAATCTATCTCGTATTTTAATCTGCTTTTAAATTTTAACTTCAATCCGGAACGACTTTTTGAAGGATTCTCGGGGATATTCATTTTCAGTTGTAAAATGTTCCTTTCGAAATGTTATTGCCGGTTTTTATTTTGTATCGGTAAAAATGAAAACGTTTTAACGGAAATGAGATGCGGTCATTTATAGACGTCGTGTCGAATAAAGTTTTCCCTAAAATATCGCTAATGATAATTTCTCTAACTAGAGGCGAGTCGAATTTAAATTCAAAACCGTTATTTTTTCTAATACATTTGAACCGTGTTGAGGGTTGTTTTATCTTTGAGTCAAAGTATACCTTTATGGGGCGAATAGAATCAATTTTCGTACCTTGAGGAGAGTAGACATATCCGATTAAGGAATCTCCTCCGAAAATACTCATTTTTATAAAATGGTAAACGGGAATTCCCCTTTTAAATTCTTTATAACGAGGTGCTCCTGCTCCGCCTGTAATTACAAATGTAATTCCATCTTTAACAAACGAATCGTAGTGATGAATGTGACTGAAAATTGCAAGATGAACATTGTAATATTTCAATATGGAGAGAAATGTTTTTACATTACTCTTCTCTATATTCGGTTTAGGATAGCTTTTTTTATCACCGAGACAGTGCCACCCATATTCGGGGGGTAAACAAGGAGGGACATGTGAAAATATGACCGGGTTAAATCCATTAGCCTTGGCGTCGTCAAGGAGACTGTCAAGCCAGATGATTTCCTTCCGGGATATGAAATAATCACTGTAATTTTTGTTCTTTATCCTTTTGGGATGACAGGAAGATATGACAATGTAGCGGATTTTCCCTATATCGAATACATAATCGGTATCGCCGATAATTTCATTGTAATAGATTGAAGAGCTGTCCGAATAAAGTTCGTGATTCCCCCTTACGCTAAGCCAGGGGATTTTTGAATTACCGACAATATTTGCATATCGTTCCAATTCGAATTTTTTACCGATTAAACTGAGATCTCCTCCGTGAATGGCAAAGACGGGCGGAGGGGTGATTTTGTTTACAGAACTAACTATAACGGAAAGAACGCTATCTCCGACCCCCTCTTCTTCTGCGGGGATAACTTTACGATTTCTGCTATCACCGAGGACAATAATGGAATAGTTGGTTTTATTTCTGTGGTTTTTTAGCGATTCAAGAGCCGTTTCATTAAGGCTCTTAGCTTCGACGGTAAGGAAAGAAAAGAAAAGAAGTAAAATATTTATTATTCTCATGGAATAATTATAAATCAAATTTCAATAAAATCAAAGAGGAAAAATATGAGGAAGAACTGGGATTTATTAATCCGCCTCTATTAAACCGTTCTTATTTGACTTTTATTGGTATTTGTTATAAAATTCGGCGATGATGAAAATCAATAATATGTTTGCAAGCGACAATTGTAGCGGG
>QNBC01000068.1 GCA_003641665.1 candidate division TA06 bacterium | reverse complement strand
TCCGAATTTTTCCTTCATTATCTTTGCCCACATTCGTCTTGCGGCTCTGAATTTTGCTATTTCTTCCAACAGGTCGTTATGTGCATTAAAGAAAAACGATAATCTGCCGGCAAAAACATCAATATCAAGTCCGGCATCTATAGCGGCTTTACAGTACTCTATACCGTCAGCCAATGTAAATGCAACTTCTTGAGCCGCAGATGAACCGGCTTCACGTATATGATAACCGGAAATGGAAATTGTATTCCATTTGGGAACATTCTGTGAGCAAAATTCAAATATATTGGTTATTAATCGCATAGAAGGTTTCGGAGGGAACACATATGTCCCTCTTGCTATATATTCTTTAAGAATATCATTTTGTATCGTTCCTCTTATTTTATCAGCCGGTATACCTTGCTTTTCCGCAACAGCTATATACATAGCGAGCAAAACGGAAGCGGTTGCATTTATGGTCATTGATGTCGATACCTTATCCAGCGGAATATCTTTGAAAAGAATTTCCATGTCATTCAATGTGTCGATAGCAACACCCACTTTCCCTACTTCACCCTCGCTCACAGGATCATCGGAGTCATAACCGATCTGTGTAGGTAAATCGAATGCCACGGATAATCCCGTCTGCCCCTGTTTTAATAGGTATTTGTATCTTTCATTGGATTCTTCGGCTGTACCAAAACCGGCATATTGCCTCATGGTCCAAAATCTACCCCTATACATCGTCGGGTAAACCCCTCTTGTGTAGGGATATTGCCCGGGGAAATTTAATTTTTCATTGTAATTTTCTTCATAATCAAGCGGAGTATACAATCTTTCAACATTTTTTCCGCTTGAGTCCTTTAAGTTATTTCTCTCAGGTGCTTTTGCCAAAAATGGCTTAAGAACCTCATTTTCCCATTTCTCTTTTTCTTTTCTTATATCATCTTTATTCATCAACACCTCTCATTTTTTTAACTATTCTTTGGGTGTCCTTTGCAATCATAAGCTCCTCATTTGTCGGTACAACAGCAGCTTTTACTTTGGAATCATCCGTAGTTATGATTTTTTGTTCCCCTTTGAATCTATTTTTGGCTCTATCCAGTTTTATACCGAAAAATTCCATGTCGGACAGGATCATCTCTCTCATCTCCCATCCGTTTTCACCAACTCCAGCCGTGAATATAACGAGATCCAAACCGTTCATTATAGCAGCGTACATTCCTATATACTTTTTCACATAATAGGCGTATATCTTCAGTGATAGAATCGCCTTTTCATCGCCTTCCATTGCTTTCTCTTCAATATCTCTCATATCACTCGATATTTCCGATATTCCGAGCAATCCGCTTTTTTTATACAGAAGATCCCTCATTTCGGTTGCACTAAACCTCTCTTTCTCCATAAGAAACGGAACTATGGCAGGATCAATATCTCCAGCTCTTGTACCCATGGGAATACCACACATCGTTCCGAAACCGAGGGAAGTATCTACGCTTTTGCCCCGATCAACCGCAGCTATGCTTGAGCCGTTTCCCAAATGGCAAGTAACAATTTTCAGTTTATCCCTTGTCGTCCCGAGCATTTTCGCTCCTTCTACGGAAACATAATCGTGGCTTGTTCCGTGGAATCCGTATCTTCTTATCTTGTATTTTTCGTAATATTTGTACGGAATTGCATATATGTAAGCATGCTTGGGGATTGTTGAGTGAAAAGCAGTATCAAAAACCGCCACATTGGGAATCTCCGGGAGTAATTCCCTCATTGCATAAATACCAAGCAGATTTGGCGGATTGTGAAGTGGTGCAAGATCGGTACAATCTTCAAGAGCTTTTATAACGTCGTCATCTATCAATACTGAACCGGAAAAAGACTCGCCTCCATGAACAACTCTATGTCCCACAGCATTGATTTCATCCAAGGATTTCAATGCTCCGTATTTTTTATCACCGAGAATATTGAGAATTATTTCAATCCCCTTTTTGTGGTTCTCGACAGGTATAACCTTTTTATATTTATCAAACCCCCTCTTTGAATGGGATAACGTAGCCCCTTCCATTCCTACCCTTTCGATAATTCCCTTAATTATCGGTGTCGTTTCTCCTTTTTTAAAATACTGATACTTGATTGAAGAACTGCCACTATTTATTACCAAAATATTCATAATAACTCCTTTTCTTGCCCTATTATATATTTTTAGCGATATATGTCAAGATTTAAATGAAAGTTATGTTATTTTCATAACATTATTTACACCCTTGCATTTTCCCCCCTATAATAGGAGTCCTAAGATTTCTATCCTACCAATTTTTGTAAAAAAAATAACCTTGATTTTACAACTTCGGAAATAAGTTTTAAACTCAATTCCGGCATTAACTCGGTAAACAGTTTATTCTCCTTATAATCTCCCAATAAATCACTTATTTCAAGGAAAATCTCCTTCGACTTTATATAATTTTCCTCGTCAAAATAGATATTTGCCATATCAAGCAAAGCCGGAACAAATCGTTTTCTTTCTTTAATTACAACATCAAATATTTCCTTTGCCTTTCTATCATTCCCCAATAGTAAATTAAAATGTCCGTAAATATACATTATCCAAATATATTCATTATCATTGTAATTACCAAGATTATTCTTAATGGTTTCCAGCGCATATTCGTATTTCCCTATGTTAAACATTATAAAGGCAAAAAGCATATTCATTATTTTTCGTTCTTTTTCAGGGGCATCTTTGTAAGAATAGCGAATCATGCTTAGCACCGTACTGTACTCTTTTTTTCTATAATTGTGCATAATGTCATCAATACCTATGTAGTTTCCCCTTTCACCCCCCTTTCCCGGCATAATCTTCTCATATATCTCTTCGACATCTTTCCCCGTTTTATTGCGCTTTACGTAGTAAAATCCATCCTCGGAATAAATTTTATCAAAAATATGCTTCTCCCCATACAATGCCTCACCTGCACCTATGAAAAGTATACCGTCGTTTTTTAACAGTCTATTAATATTCTCTAACACCATGTTGGACGCTTCTTTTTTCATATAGATAAAAACATTTTTGCATAAAATCACATTGTAGTAGTTAGTCAATTTTGATTTTTCTATATCCATAAGATTGAATTGTTCGAAATTTACCATCTTTTTGATATAACCTTTAATACTGTAAAGGTTTTTTCTCTTAAAAAAATAGAGTGATTGATAATTTGTTATAGGTGTTTCCGTTTTAAAGGAAAATCTATCGTAAACTCCAAGTTTTGCATCGTTTATAGCATTTATTGAGATATCGCATGCATAAATATCAAATCTATTTTTAAATTCAGGATAAAAATAGTCGATAAGCATAGCAATTGAATAAGGTTCCTCTCCCGTTGCACAACCGAGATCCCATATTTTCACTTTCTCATATTTATTTAGCATTTGAGGGATAATATGTATTCTTAAATTTTCATAAATATCTATATTTCTAAAAAAATAGGTATCTTTTATTGTCAATTGATCAACAACATTGTTAAACTCGTCGTGAATATTCTGCTCCATAATTTCGTAATAATCGTCAAGATTTAATCCTAACATCGAGATTCTGCCATTTATTATTTCGAATAGAATATTTTTAAAATTGTAGCGAATAAGAAGCCCCGTTCTTTCCTCTACTAATTTTGCAATATCATCAATATTCATACTTCCTCCTTGTCCATATACTAAACCATATACACCATTCCGTCAATAATATTAAACAGGGAAAGGTGAAAAGCATATCGATTTTGGCAAAATTCTTCCGTCGAATCTCCGAATGTCACAATCCCCGGTTCCCCTGTTGACATAGACGTTTAAAAGGTTTTATAATAATAAATAAATTGTGAGGTGATTTTTATGTATGATAAATATAATATAAACAGCTGGAATGACGTAGAACCCTATTACAAGGAGTTGTATAGCAGGAGTATCAATTCGCTTGAAAGTCTTGAAAAATGGATAGAAGACAGAAGTAAGCTGTACGCCTTAATGGAAGAAACTTATGCAAGGGCATACATAAATCTTCAACGATATACAGACAATAAGGATTATGAGAAAACATTTATAAACTTTACAAAAAATATATTGCCCGAATACAAGAAGTACAACTTCGCTTTGGATAAAAAACTCTACAAGTGCAAATTCAGAAAGAAATTACCGGCAAATAAGTACGGCGTTTTTTTGAGAAATTTAGTAAATCAGATGGAATTATTTAGGGAAAAAAATATTCCTCTTGAGACGGAAGAGGTCAATCTATCGTCAAAATACGGTAAACTGATAGGCTCTACACAGGTCGAATTTGAAGGCAAAAAATATACTCTGCAGAAAATAAACCTATTTCTAACGGATAAAAGAAGAGAAAAAAGAAAAAACGCCTGGCTTGCTAAGAATAAAGCGATCTCAAAACACAGCAATGAACTGGATAATCTCTTTGACAATCTAAAGGAAATACGTACCAAAGAGGCAAAAAATGCGGGTTTTAACAATTATAGAGATTATATGTTTCGTGCAAAAAACAGGTTTGATTATACCCCCGAAGATTGCTATAAGTTTCACGAATCGGTCAAGAATGTTGTAATCCCTAAGATAAAAATCCTTCTTGAAGATAAAAATAAAGCCTTAGGGATTGATAAGATGCGCCCGTGGGATAAAATCGCCGAAGGCCAGGATGAACCGGAATTGAGACCTTTTAAAAACGGCAATGAACTCCTTGAAGGAGTAATAAGAATTTATGATAAACTTGATCCGGAATTTGCCAATTATATGAAAACAATGAAAGAACATGACATGTTCGATCTGGACAGTAGAAAGGGTAAGGCTCCCGGTGGTTTCAATTATCCACTTCAAAAAACCGGCATGCCATTTATTTTTATGAATGCTATCGGTTTGCATCGAGATGTTGTAACACTTCTCCACGAAGGAGGGCATGCTACTCATACTTTTCGAATGAAACATATTCCTATTATCGAATATAGGCATACTCCTTCGGAAGTTGCCGAACTTGCGAGTATGACTATGGAGCTGTTAACAATGGACTATTGGGATGAATTTTATAAGGATGAAGAGCAGCTAAAAAAGGCTAAATCCGATCATCTTTACAAAATAATTAATTTTTTCCCGTGGTGTATGAGTGTGGACAAATTCCAACATTGGATCTACCTTAATCCTTCTCATACTCCTAAAGAAAGAAACGAAGAATGGAATCGAATAGCAAAAGATTTTAGTGAATATTATGTAGATTGGGCGGGATATGAAGAATTTCTACCTAATTTATGGTATCTTCAACTACACATTTTTGAAGTTCCTTTTTACTATATTGAATACGGCATGGCTCAACTCGGGGCTTTGCAAATGTGGAGAAATTATAAGAAAAATCCTAAAAATACCATTGAACGCTACAAATATGCTTTATCGCTCGGGAATTCAAAGCCAATAAAAGAGATTTATAATGCCGCAGGAATCAAATTCGGTTTCGATGAGTCTTTAATTAATGAAATTACCGATTTTGCAATAGAGGAATATCGTAATATTAAATAACATTGTTATATTGTTTTTTTTAAGCATTGAGGAACAAATATATTATGGAAAATTTCTCTTCGATTAATGTGAAAAAATTAAAAGAAAACCTGTTTCACCTTTTAGATGACAAATGGATGTTAATAACAGCCGGTTCAAAAAACAACTTTAATATGATGACTGCCAGCTGGGGAGCGTTCGGCATTTTATGGAATAAACCCATTGCCATTGTGTTTATAAGACATAACAGGTATACACTGAACTTTATCGAGGAAAACGATCTATTTTCCCTCTCATTTTTTCCGGGGAAATACAGAGAAATTCTCAAACTTTACGGTACAAAATCGGGTAAAGAAATAGATAAAATGAATACACCGGGTTTAACTCCCATATTTACGGAAAATAATGGAATCTATTACAAGGAAGCTAATCTTGTTTTCATCTGTGATAAGATTTACTTCTCAGACATAACGAATGAAATACCAATGGCAATAAAAAAACAATATTATCCTGACAATATTTTTCATAAAATGTTTATAGGGAAGATTAAATCTTGTCTAAAGAAAACAGAAGAAATTCGATAATTTATTTATTTAATACAAAAGAGAATACAGTCATAGAAATAGCCACAACGGAAGCAAATATGAAAAGCCCTGTGTATGAGATATACTTTATTACATATCCCGCAAGAGGAGGGGAAATCAAAAAGGGGACAAGCATCGTATTGAAAATTCCGAGATATAGTTGGCGATTTTCCTCCGGAGCTATTGCAAGAAGTGAATTAAGATAACCTGTATTCATCCCTGTTATACCCATGCCGAGAAATAAAAAAGGCACCAAAAGAAACAGATAGTTAACAACGAATTTTACTCCTAATATTGTTGAAATCGCCGTTAAAAAAAGACATATGGAACTCAATCTAATAACAAGGGCATTTAAGCTCCTATTTGAAAGTCTACTCCATACCAAATTGGACAGAACATATCCCGTCATTTGGGCAATTATAAAATATCCTACATATGAATCCGGAAGACTGAAACTGCTTTTTATATAGATTATGTAGAATGGAATTGACATGAAGAAAAGAGCATAAAGGGCACGAATTATAAATAATGTTTTAAAATTTTTATCTTTTGAAAACACATCTATGCCATTTTTAAAGAATGATTTGTAACTTCTCTTTTTTTTAATATGCATTTCAGGAGGTTCATCAACAGCAGAAAAACATGAAATTGCAATAAACACACTTATAGAAGCAATTAAAAACAAAAGAGCATAATTTTTCGGAAAAGCCACTTCCCCTAAAATCACTTTTGCTGCATATCCTCCCATTAAAGCCAAAATGCCACCTATCCCCATTCTATACCCCCAAAATGACCCCCTTTTTCTCGGTGGAATTACTTTTGAAACAATATCCATAAATGATATTCCCGCCACTCCCCCTCCAAGTAAATAAATGCTGTATAATAACAAAAATATCACTAAATAATGACTTATATTTATTACTCTAAAAGTCAGAATCGCTATTAAAAAGATAGCTCCGAATCTTATATAGGAGGGAATTATATACATAAACTTCTTATATTTCTTATCTTCGAGATACTTTGCTACGAAGGCTTGAGGTAATTGCCAACCGGTCGCTTCAATTGCTGCTACAAGCCCTAAAACAAACGATGAAGATGTGAACTTGGATATAAAAACGGGAAGAATCGTAGATGAACTTATGAATGTGGCACTGAAAAAGAATAATATACCATTTACAATACCAAGGATAAAATTTTTATTTTTCATATAAAAAAAGAGGAGCAACAAAAGTTGCTCCCTTTTTCATTTATACTATAATCACCAACTGCCGAAGTCAACGCGTGTCCCGTTACTCCAGTCTTCATATCCTCCGTGTCCCGTTGAATCCCAATAGATGTACCAAACAAGATGGGATTGATCGGGGGAATTTGTATCATAATACTTTATCCAACCGGTTGAACCGTTCTGCTCGGAGTGTATTTGCATATATTCATCAGGCATTTGAACATTAAGGTCTTCATCACCGCTCATATTGGTGACATAACTAATGTACATTATCAGGGAATCATCAACCGCTCCGTTGTAAAGCCACCAGGATGCAGCTGAATTGTCCGTTGAAATATCCCATTTCCAACTCATGACAGGGTAACTACCGTTGTCATCATGCGGAGGAATAATACTATCGTCATAAATTGTCCATTGTCCCGTATATCCATCAACGGAAGTTCTTCCGTTCATCAGTAAGAAATCATTCCAAACATAATTCGAGTAATCCCCATTTACATAAACAGACCAGTTATAAAAATCACCGTCTTGAGTTGCTACCCATCTGATATTCCAAAGTCCGGCACTATCACTCCACTGCCATTGCCCGGAATTATATGTCCCATCATCCCAATTCTCGGGTGTATATCCCGAAAATGCAGTTGTATATGCACTTAATAATCCGCTGTAAGAGTTTACCATTAATGATGCTGTTTGTGCATGCCCCGTCGTATCCGTTTGAATAGCCGCTTCACTTGGCCCCGTCATTTCTATGTTGACCTCTTTAGGCTCCGCAGGTTTCTGCGGTTCTTTATCGAATAAAGAACATCCCGAGAATACAAACAGTACCACCAATGCAATCGCTAAAAATTTCTTCATAAACACCTCCGTTTAAATTTTGGAAAAGTGGAGATAGCCGGACTCGAACCGGCGACCCCCTGCTTGCAAAGCAGGTGCTCTCCCAGCTGAGCTATACCCCCGAAATATTATCCAAATGGTAATAAAATCTCAACTGAAGAGGAATATTAAATTTACCATTTTGAAAGGATTGTAAAATATTTTCAATGAGCCGCTCACCGCCCACAATAACGGAAACATCACCATTATTGTAACCTACACCAACATTATATAAAAATTTCGGTTCTTTTTCAAGCGTTTTTTTGCTATTTACATTATTCTCAACAATTTTGTATTTATAATTCCCGAAAATACTCGTATAAATATTTTTGTATAGATTTATATTAATTTGATAACTTATACGAGGAAGAAATTGTTCTTTTTGCCTAACAACGCCTGTATCGCCACTATTGTCATAGGTTTGAACATCAAAGGAAGAGTAAAAGTACGATGCATTTAATCTTATATCTGCAAAATCAGCATAGCTCCTGCTCCAACTAATCCCGGGATTAATGGTATATCGCGTAGAATAAATCTCTTCTCCATTATACACAGCAATAGAATCATTATATAAAAAATTAAAAGCATTGCTTGAACCCAAAATGTAGATATCAAATATGTTTTCACCATCTTTTATTGTAGCCATTATATTTAATTCATACCCGGGTCTGTTATCGTTCTTCGATATATTACCGTTTATATTTCTACTACATGTTAATTTTTCAACTTTAATTCCCATATTAAAATCAACTGTCTTTTCACCCGAACTCAAACTGCTTCCAATACCACCAATATAAACTAAATCATTTAATCCCACATTACCGCTATCTCCACCGAAACTGCTATTTGAAAAGGATAACCCCAGTGAATACTGCCATCTTCGGGCTTTGTACCCAAATATGAAATCAGTCATATTCATATACCTAAATTCGGGCATAATATCGTAAGTAATTGTATCTGTTGTTTTTACATAGTTTGATATATCAAAAGAGTAGCGGGAGATATTTAAATTTAATGTCATCATGTAATCGTTATCATAATTTAATTTGCCATACATAAATCCATTTTTATTTGATATTGAAGGGAAGTAATTTATTATAGCATTATCGGAACTCGAAATAAAGTTCTTCTCCGTCAATCCTATCTTTCTGTTAAAATAATTTTGCCCAAAAATAAAATTAACCGCAAAAAGTGCGATTATGAATAACGTTGATATTTTTTTTGATCTCATTTTGTCTCCTTAAGATGAATGGGCCTAAGTGGACTTGAACCACTCACC
>QNBC01000067.1 GCA_003641665.1 candidate division TA06 bacterium | reverse complement strand
CCTGAAACGATACTGAAATAAATTAAGCACAAGCCCCGGGGGGACAAACGAGATGTATTAAACCTATGCTGACTTGGGGTATTATTCAGAATAACATACATTTATTATTCCCTCTTATTAGGGTATTATCAGCCAATTAATGCTGTCATTCCGAACTTGTTTCGGAATCTCATTCTTGCCGGTTAACATGTTTATGCCTATCTACCATCATCGGAGGGAAATTGCTTGACTTTTATGCGATATTTTGTATATAATAGACGAAACAGGAGATGAATATGAGTATTAACGAGAGGATAAGATCTTGGTTTATAAAAAAGGAAAAAATACAAAAAGGCGGTGGAGAAAAAGCCATCGAGAAACAATATAAAAAAGGTAAATTAACTGCACGCGATAGAATTAATGCACTATTAGATAAGGATTCCTTTTTTGAAACCGATTTATTTGTTGAACACAAAGCAAAAGAGTTTGGTTTGGATAAAAAAACACTTGCTGCCGACGGTGTCATTACAGGTTTCGGTAGAATCAATAATCATAAAGTCTGTATTTATGCTCAGGATTTTACCGTAGCAGGTGGTAGTTTGGGGAGAATGCATGCCCTAAAAATTACTAAGATAATGGATATGGCGATGAAGATAGGTGTTCCGGTTATCGGGATTAACGATTCCGGTGGGGCGAGGATTCAAGAGGGAGTGGATGCTCTCGCAGGTTATGGTGATATCTTTTTAAGAAACACAAAAGCTTCCGGTGTAATTCCGCAGATTTCCGTTATTTTGGGACCTTGTGCCGGTGGTGCCGTTTATTCTCCCGCTTTAACCGATTTTGTTTTTGTTGTAAGAAATATATCCAACATGTTTATAACCGGACCGCAAATTATTAAATCGGTTCTCGGAGAGGAGATTACAAAGGAAGAATTGGGGGGAGCGGAAACGCATTTTACAGTAACGGGCAATGCTCATTTTATAGCGGATACGGAACATGATACATTTAAACAAATAAGAAAACTGTTCGAATTTATTCCACCGAACTACAAAGAAAAACCACCTACTACATATTCTGTTGAACCTAATATCGAGCGTTTTGATATTACAAGTATTCTTCCCGAGGATCCCAAAAAGCCTTATGATATGAGGGATGTAATAGGAGGTATTGTTGACAAATCCGAATTCTTCGAAGTGCAGTCCGGTTGGGCATCCAATATTATTGTGGGATTTGCACATCTTGATGGTAAGCCGATTGGTATTGTGGCAAATCAGCCTTTAATGTTAGCCGGTGTATTGGATGTGGATTCATCCGATAAAGCGGCAAGATTCGTAAGATTTTGTGACGCATTCAATATTCCGTTACTTACTCTTGTAGATATGCCGGGATATTTACCCGGGATTGATCAGGAATATGCTGGCGTAATCAGGCATGGAGCGAAGTTACTATATGCGTTTTCCGAAGCGACGGTACCTAAACTTACATTAATAGTTAGAAAGGCATATGGAGGCGGATACATTGCGATGTGCAGCAAACATCTCGGAGCTGATTTGGTTTATGCATGGCCTACTGCGGAAATAGCTGTTATGGGACCGGAGGGAGCTGCTAACATCATATTTAAAAAAGAAATTGAAAATTCACCGAACCCCGATGAGATGCGTAAGTTAAAGATAAAGGAATATACCGAGAAGTTTGCTAATCCTTATCTTGCAGCCAGTCATGGTTATGTTGATGCGGTCATTAATCCCGAAGAAACGAGGAAGGAGTTAATAAAAGGACTTAACTTCGTGTTATCAAATAAAGATTATATGGGTAACAAAAAGCATGGTAATATACCATTGTAGGTGAGATATGGAGAAAGGGAAAATTAATGTAGATTTTACCGAATATGAAACCAACATACCGGAAAGTCTGAAAAAGCTTCGAAGGACTTACCGTTTAAATAAGAATAAAAAATTAGTTAAAGCATTCATTCCGGGTAATATAAAAGCTGTTTTTGTAAAAGAAGGAGATAAGGTTGTCTTAGGGCAAAAACTACTTGTTTTGGAAGCCATGAAAATGGAAAATGAAATACTTGCTCCGGTAAACGGTGTTGTAAAAAAAATAAATGTTAAATTGGAAGACCGAGTCGGTAAAGACCAAATACTGATCGAGTTAAAGTAGTTTGTTGGAAAGGAACGTTTTTCAACTTTAAAAATATTCTTAATATGCTATATTATCATAATGGATAATACTTCTTTACTTTCTGAAATAAGAAAAATAAAACCCAAACATCTAAGGGAAAAAGAGAAAGTTCATCAGTTGAAATTCGGCGAGAGACGGAAAATAGCTATATTTTTTCTTGACCTGCATGGATTTACCACGTTATCGGAGTATCTCGATCCGGAAGAAATAAAAGGGGTTATTGATGAGATATTTACCATATTTTCCGATTTGATTGAAAAATACCACGGTTATATTGATAAGTATGAAGGTGATTTGATAATGGCACTTTTCGGTGCTAAGAAATCAACTGAATCAAATGTTGAAAGAGCTTTGAGAGCTTCCCTTGAGATTTTATCCTATTTAAAAAAGATCAATGAAGCGATAAAAGGGAGTAAGCATCAAATAGGATTGAGAATAGGTATACACTACGGTCTTGTTGTAACCGGGAAAGTAGCAAAAGGGAGAGACAAAGATTATACCGTTATGGGTGATGCTGTAAACGTAGCGGAGAGATTGCAGAGCAATGCCCCATTGAATACGATTCTGGTAAGTGAAGAAGCCATTAAAATGATAAGTAATCAATTCAGATATACCTATTTTAAGGAATTAAAATTAAAGGGTAGAGAAAAACCGATTAAATCTTACATTGTTGAAGGAATAAAGGAACGATTTGTCGAAAGGTGGGAAAAGAAAAGTGCCAAAGCTGAAAGATACATAGGACGTGAAGAAGAAATAAGGAAGATTGAGAAATATTATAAGGAAAATAGACGTGGTATGGTTATTATTACAGGAGAGGGAGGAATAGGTAAATCGAGGTTGGCGAATGAGATTTACAGTAGAGCTCATGATAAATTCAGTTTGCTTAAAGGGCATACAATCTCGTATGTCATTAGTCCTTTTTATCCGATTATTGATATACTGGATCAAATATTTTCCGATAAAGTGCTAATAAAAGAGATAAAAAAAATAGCAAAAAAAGACGGAGTGGATTTCGAAAGAGACATAAAAACGGTAATTGATGATGTATTGCTCTATAAGAGCAATATTTCGGAAGATGTTTCCACTAATTTCATAAGAATAGCAAAAAGTGCATTTTTAAAACTCATGATGTTTTACATTAAAGTACAAAAGGGGAAAAGGCTAATTTTTCAAATAGAGGATTTTCACTGGATAGATGAGTCTTCTCTGATGGTTTTTAAATATTTGGTAGAGCAGTTGCCGGACGAATATGATGTTTTGTTTGTTATTACAACGAGAGGAGATGCGAATTTAATGGATTGGCTCATAGAGGGGAGTTTAATGATTAAATTGGATGCATTGGATATAAATAGCAGAAAAAGACTATTTAAAGAAGTATTGAAGGGAGCAAAGATTTCCGAAACATATATCAATAAAATCGTTACGATGTCGGGGGGAAATCCACTGTATCTTGAAGAGATAGCAAGAATTGTCTTAAGCAAGAATATAAGAGCGAAAGATTTAGGGAAAATTATATTACCGGATACGGTTGAGGGAATTATACTTGCAAGATTTGATAACTTACTCGAACGAGACAAGCTGATTTTACAGATCGCATCCTGTTTCGGTATAAAATTTAAATTCGGGGCATTGTCGAATGTCATGGAAAATTTGAATGAAGATACGGAAAACCTCGATAAAGTATTGAATTATTTAACAAATGTCAATTTTCTCAAGAAGAAAGATAGGGATACATATACTTTTATACACTATATGGAAAAAGAAGCTATATACAATACGATATTAAATTATAACAAGAAACTGATTCATAATACCATCGGTTTGTATTACGAGAGTGGGAATGATTACGAGCAACATATAACGGAAATTATCTACCATTTTATAAGTGCCGACAATAAGGAAAAGATAATCGAGCACTTTAATATGGCTGCCAATTATTATTATAATAGAATGGAAATGAAAGAACTGAAGAATTTAATTGATGTGGAAGAAAAAATATTAAAAGGGATTGATAATAAGGATTACAGATTCGATTTACTGGATAAAAAGATACTATATTATTATAGGAATGCACAATATTCAAAAATATTAGACATAGTAGATAACAATTTAAATAATTACAAAAGTGACAAAAAAAGATATAATATATTACTTCATAGAAAATCGGTAGTTTTGGAACGAATAGGCAAAATAGATGAATCTATTGAAATTCTTAGAGAGTTAATAAGAAAAAAACAAAAAAATATAAGTAAGTTTAAATTATATTCGGATTTGTCAAAATGTTATTTTCATAAGGATATGATGGATGATGCTCTCAAATACTTGAAAATTGCAAAAAAATACATTAGAAGCAATTATGACAGATTGATCTATTACGACAGTTTATCAATGTTATATTATTCGCAAGGCAAATTGGATAAATCCGTGTACTATTTAAATAAGGAAAAAGAGTTAAAAAACCAGTATAACGACAAATATGCCCTAATTGTTTTACAATCGAGGATGGCATTAATAACGCTTGAATCGGGTAAGTATTCATTAGCTTTAAAATACGCCCGAAATGTTAGCGATTTAATAAAAAAATATTTTAACAAAATCGACAAATGTTTGAATTTAAATACAGTGGGTATAATTTATTCAATGGTGAATATGTGCAATGATGCCATAAAATCTTTTGAAAAGGGCATAGAAATCGCACAAAAAATAGGTTACTTAAGAGGTGAAACGATCATGAACGGAAACATGGGCAATTGTCTCATGTGGCAGGAAAATTGGAGGGAAGCCAAATTATATTTGACTAAAGCCATTGGATTATCAAAGAAGATGAAATGGACAGCATTCGAAAACGATCTTTTGTCCGATCTGTTTTTTTGTAATATTATGTTGGCTAATAAAGAGGAATCTAAATCGAAGGTTAGTAGAGTCGGAAACGACATAAAAGGTAAAACTTTTAAGCTAATTTATAAAAAAAAGATATTAAATGAGCATATAACTATTGAACTTGAGAAATTTATCGATGAAATCAAAAATGAGAACTGGTTGTTGAGTAACAATGAAATTATTCTATCTCTTTTCTATTATCTTTTAGACAACGAGGTAAAAAACAATAGAATTATAAAAACATTCTTACTGAACGAATCTTTGAATTTGTTGAAAGATAGAAAAGGGGAAATGGCTGTATTTCCAACTTATGGTGAAAGCTTTTCCATGAAAAAGATAAAAAGAATGATTGATATTTTAAAGGAGGAATGAATTATGAGTGTTGATAAGGAAGATTATCTTACGGATATAAAATCCGTTCCGATATTTAAAAATCTCGATGATGACGATATAAGAAAAATATTAAAACTCGCTTTCGTAAAAGAATACGGAGCAGGATTTCATCTATTCAAAGAAGGAATGAAAGGTGGGATAATGTATGTTATACTACGAGGTGCGGCGGAAATATATATAATGGATTCATCAAACAATAAGAAAGTGCTTGCTACAATCGGATATAACAGTTACATCGGAGAAATGTCAATTATTGAAGAGACGACAAGATCCGCTTCTTGCAGAGTTGTGAAACCTTCCGTAATGCTTGTAATGACGAAAAAATGCTTTGATGAAATACAACAAAACTATCCTATTATAGGCATTAAAATATTGAAGGGAATATTAACAACCGTATCCGATAGATTGCGTAAATGTAACGAACACCTTAATGAAAAGAAACAAGTTTAACGCGATATTTTTTCATTATTTATCTCAATATTTAAACAAGAAACTAACCGGAAAGAGATTGAATTTACTAAAAATTGATAAAAACAGTGGCGTATTCGGGTTTGGAAAAGAGAAATATTTTGCATCTTTCGGAGAAATTATCGGTTTGTTTGATGTAGGCAGTAAATTTGTTCGCTGTTCTGAATACAAAAAAATTGAAATCATAGATGGTTTTGAAATAGCCTATGTGCAACAATTATGGTTTGACAGGATTATAGAATTTAGACTGGAGAAGAATGACGGAATAAGAAATGTTGTTAGATATTTAATAGTAATTTTTACCGGGAAACTGAGCATTGTTATCACAGATGAAAATAGGAAAACATTATTTTCTAATGATACCAGAATCCCAATCGGTAGAGAGTTTAAATTTGATAACACTCTTGAAATCTATAATAATTTATCACAAGGGAAGAAGTATTGCGGTAATTCAGTTGATGAGCTTATTAAAAATATTATCTCGGGAGAGCGTGGTCAGGGAACAATTTGTGTAGATGGAGTGGAGAATCTGTTAAAGTTCTTGAATGAGAACGAAAACTTGTGCATAGGATATATTGGTATTGATGGTACTATTTCTTCATTTTTGGAAGAATGCGGTCGCCAGATAATTGCAGAAGAAATTAAAAAATGTAAAAAGGAGATAATAAAATATTATGATAAATTGTTGGATAGAAAGAGAAGGATTTTAAATGATCTTGAGAAAAAAATTTCATTGAATGAAGAAGATTATATTAAGATAGGGAAGGCGATAATCTACAATAAGCACATGATTAAAAAGGGTATGCGAGTTGCAAAGTTACCATACTACGAGGAGAATGGTGTATCTATGCTGAAGGTTAAATTGAAGGAGAATCTATCACCCGATCAAAATGCAAAAGTCTATTTTGCAAAGGCGGAAAAGATCAAATCAAAGAAGAAAAATGCATTGATAAGAAAGAAACTTATAGAGGAAGAGATAGAGATTTTGATTGAAAAGAGGGATACATTGCCGAATAATCCCGAAAAACTCGCAGATGAGTGGTATAAATATTATGCAAAAGCGAAAAATAAGCATGTCAAGGGATTTAAATATTTTATTCTTGAAAGTGGATCTCATGTGTATGTGGGTAGGAATAGTAAAGAGAATGATGAATTGACACTCCATTTCGCTTCACCGAACGATCTTTTCTTTCATGTAAGGGAATCGCCGGGAAGTCATGTGATACTACGTAGTAACGGAACGAAACATTTGCAGACCGATATAGTAAAAGCCGCATCGATTGCCGCATATTTCAGTAAAATGAGAAATAGCAAAACTGTTCCCGTTAGCTATACGGAAATAAAATATGTTAGAAAACCAAGAAGAGCAAAAAGCGGAACGGTAGTATTAATGAGAGAAAAGGTTATTTTTGTTTCTCCTTCGATTCCCTCAAATCGGTTTTAACATATTCCTTAATAATTGTTCTGATTTTATCTCTGTCACCCAATCCGAATCTCAAATAGAGTCCTCGAAAATTTTCAAGTCGCGAATGTTTTAAAAAAGGGCTTAAAAATATTCCGTTTTTATCCTCATAAAAACTACGATAGTATTGCCAATCTTTTTTTAAATGGGATAGAAAGGAACGAACTTCCACACCGTTTTCAGAAATTGTATATTCGGTTTTCATAAAATAGGAACTTAGTGATGAAAGAATAAACACAAATGAGATTAAGAACCACCAAAATCCGTATAAGAAATATACCCCCACAAAAATAAGGATTAAAAACAGCATTAATAATATTGTTCTTACTTGATTTTCAATAACGGGATGGCTTGTCCACTTATATTTCACTCTTAACCTCCTCAAACCCCAGTTTTATAATCTCATATGTTTCTTTTAGCCCCTGGCTGATAACCTTTGTGTCAGAAAAAACAGGCATATAATTTGTATCTCCGTTCCAACGTGGAACAATATGAATGTGAATATGATCGGGAATACCGGCACCGGCTACTTTGCCTAAATTAATTCCGATGTTAAAACCTTCGGCATTCATCTTTTCCTTTAAAATTTCGGTGGCAATTGCAATAATATTCATCATCTCCAGACGAGTTTCGCTTTCCAATTCTTGAATACTGCCAACATGTTTAATAGGGACTATCATAAGATGCCCATTATTATAGGGGAATTTGTTCATTACCACAAATGTGTGCTTAAAATCGGCAACAACAAGACTTTCGGGATTGGTTCTCTCTGAATATGCCTTGCACAAAAAACAAGTTTTATCATCGTTATTAATAGCATCCCGTATGTATTCCATTCTCCATGGTGCCCAAAGTTGTTTCATAAAATTACTCCTTTTTGATAGCTACAAAATCAACTCGGAATGATTTTTTCTTGTACGGCTTAAAAGTCAGA
Source organism: candidate division TA06 bacterium (assembly GCA_003641665.1). GTDB lineage: Bacteria > Hydrothermota > 32-111 > QNBC01 > QNBC01 > QNBC01. The sequence goes on along the minus strand of QNBC01000067.1, from coordinate 1,174 downwards.
TGATCGAAAATAGAAAGTGTTTTAAAACCGGATTTTTGTAAGAGAGATTTTAACTCTTTGATTGAATAAATACGTTCTTTTAATAGAAAATCGTTTCTTGTGTAATTCGAACCTTCGATTCGCTCGAAAACTGTGAGGAATAATTCTGCTAATTTGTTTATCTTATCATACTCCAATGTCCATACGGAAAATATTCCCGAGTTGTCCTTTGTATATGTAAATTCACCATCTATTATTTTAAATCCGTACTCCGTATTAATATCAAAAATCAATATACCATCCTTATTTAGTAATCGATGAATATTCGTGAATGTGTTGAGCAATTCCTTTTTATTTGTAATTGAATTAATACTGTCGAAGGTCGAAATTACAACATCAAACTTTTTATCAATTTTAAAATCACTTATGTTGTTTTTAATAAACTTGATATTATTATTTTTTTGTTTTGCTACATTAATCATCGCCTCGGATTTATCCAAACCGTAAATTTCATATCCGTAATCGTACAATAACGATGTAATAGTTCCCGTTCCACAGGCAAAATCCAGAATAGATGAGGGTGTTTTGGGATGGAAGTTATCAATAAGAGTATCTATATAATCCGCCCATTCTTTATAATCTATATCGTAATTTAATGTATCGTAAAATTTAGCAAGTTCATTATAAGGCATTATATTTTTCTCTGAGTTTTTTCTCGACATAAGGCGTAACAAATGTGGACACATCACCGTTGTGAATAATCAAGTCTTTTATGAGACTGGAACTTACGAAGGAGTATTTCAGAGCAGGCATAAGAAATATACTCTCGATTTTTGTGTCGATTTTTCTGTTTATATGCGCCAGCTGAAGTTCGTGCTCATAGTCGCTAATTGCTCTCAATCCTCGTATAATAGCTATAGCCCCTATTTTTTGTGCATACTCTACTGTCAATCCTTTGGTAAAGCCGACTATGATTCTATCATCAAAGTTGACCGAATGCTTAATCATGTCAATTCGTTCTTCAACGGTAAACAACGTTCTTTTCTCGATATTGTGGGCAATAATCATGTAAACTTTATCAAACAATTTCAGACTTCTTTTTACAACATCGATATGTCCGTTGGTAATCGGGTCGAATGTTCCCGGATAAACGGCTATTTTCACTTTTACTCCTTTTTTAGGAATCTGACGATTT
>QNBC01000066.1 GCA_003641665.1 candidate division TA06 bacterium | reverse complement strand
TATGGCTACTGATACAAATACAATATATGCTACTGCAGATAAAGCTCAGGATATATATAATAGTGGTATGCAATCCGTAGAAGAAAAAACTACGCATAAAGTTGTTGAATATAATATTAGATCCCTTGGAAATGATTTATTCACGGAAAAAATAAATCTGGAGTATAACATAATAAATGATGGTAATGTAAATATAAGTATATATGATGCATGTGGAAGATTTGTAACAAGACTCGTTGACTCATATGCAAAATCCGGTTCCCATAGAATTAGCTGGAGAGGTGTTGATTCGAGAGGGAATAAAGTCAGGAACGGTATATACTTTATATCGATGAATTACAAAGGGAGAGTTAAAAGCACGAAAGTGATGCTTATAAAATAAAATATGTACTTAGACAATATTTAACTATTAGTAAAATGTCGAAAACAAGACTAAAATGATAAGCTTGTTTTCATGTTTTTGAACTTTATTTTGCTGCTTTACATATTTTTACCTTGAGCTTGTTTTTAGTCCCTATCTATTTTTGATGCTACAGGCTTTATCCGGGGAACCGAAGACCCTGAGTTTATTTCAGGGTGACAGGATATGGTAATCCGAACTTGTTTCGGTATCTCACTTCCTACCGGTTAATATATATTACATACATACTACCTGTCTCTTTATTAACGATTATATTATCTTGTTTTAATCGGCTATTTGTAGTATTGTTTAATATCAGAAGTAAAGAGGTTACATATGAAGTTAAATAGATTATTTTTGTTGATTGTAATTGTTTATTTACAGGGATGTTCTTCAGCAAGTTATTTATTGACTTTATCTGAAGTAACTAGACCGGCAGTCATAAAACAAAAATATGGAAGTACTAAAATTTATAGGACTTCTATGAGAGATAGTAATAAGCTATATTTTGAGGATAACATAATAAAAATTATTTGGATGCCAACAAATCAACAAATCAATTTTCGTTTGTATAACAAATCGAAATATCCTATTAAAATTATATGGAATGAAGCATCTTTTGTAAATTCTGATAACGAAGCTCACCATGTTATTCATGCAGGTATAAAATATATTAATAAAGAAAGTAGCATGGTACCTACAATCATTCCCCCAAATACATACATTAATGATCTTATAATTCCTTCAAGTGCAATAATATGGGAAATAAATGGGCCATTTTCCGGTTGGAAGTTAGCTCCAATATTTCCTTTTGATATGAATGGAAAAAGAATGCCTGAATATTTAGGTTCAACATATAAAATTGCATTACCAATAGAAATACAAGATATACAGTGTAATTATATGTTTATTTTTAAAGTGATAAAGATTAATACCAACGAAGATTAAAAAACAATGCAAGAGACGGCTCATAGTAATAATTTAGAGATATAATCACTCCCCTATTTGTTATTTAATAAAAGAATTTACCCCTTTAAAAATTCTTCTGCGAATTCCATTATAAAATTCTTATGTTCGTTAAAATCCGCAATAATTCTGTTTTTGATTTCCTTTTCCGTTTCGTTATTCCATCCCCTGTCAGGATGCATTGATAAAACCCATTTTTTAATGGATTTTTTGAATTCCTCAAATGTTATTTTTCCGCTCCGTACGGAATCTATAAAATCATCCGGTAAATAATAACTCTTCAATTTTCTGAAAAACAAGGCTTCGTCGTCCCCATCTTCTTCATAATTATCATCATCATAATCCCAATATTCATACTCATCTTCCCAATTTTCTTCATCTTCATCCTCATTATTCACTATAAAATCAATAATTTCTGCTTTGCTTAATCTTTCTGCCTTCTTCTTTAAATCAGCAACTTTATCATTACGATTAAATCTTTTGCCATAATATGACAATAATTCCTTAACTTCGTCCTTGAGAAGTTTTTTTAAAATTTCCTTTTTGTTCATTTTTTCCAATTCTTCGGAACTAAAGTTAAAAATATCATCTCCATCATTGAAATTTATTTCTAATTCAATTGTCTCCTCGTAACTATTTCTATTTTGCGATTTTTTCTTTAATTGCCCCATTTTACCTCCTATCAAAATTATTATAGTTTTCTAAATTAACGAAATAATTAAACCTGTCACACATTTTATAGTTGTATCAAACGAAATATAAGGCAATATTCTCATTAAGTCAATAAATATTTTTTCAAAAATCAACGGATATTTTTTAATAGCGATGATATATCTCTCTTTTTTACTAAATTTTTATTTTTATCACAATTATCATCATTTTATCTTACCTTCAATATAACAAAAAAGGCAAGTGACATAGAGATGTTTAACTTATATTGTATTTTGCCACCTATCCACCGTTTCAATACAATATAATTTGACAAAATGATTCCTCCGGTTTATTATCAAAAAAAGGATAAGGGGGTAAATATTATGAGATTCAAAAGAAAAGATTTCAAAAACTTTGATTTGGTTAAAACTCTTTCTCTATTTGCAATTATTATCTTGCTACTATCAGGATGTGCGGGGACTTTTCGAACTGCAGATGTTCTTAATGAAGGGGAAAAAACAATGACCGTTTCCCTTCCCTTTGCAAGCTTAACCGACCCGAAACTTTTTGTAATAAATCCTGATATATCTTATAGACAGGGCATAGGTTATAGGACGGATTTAGGTATAAAAGTTTATTTAATCGGGGCGGAATTTTCAGCATGTCGCAATATTCTAAAGGAAGGAAAATTCAATCCCGCAATTGCTTTACAATTAACTACAGGAATGGCATTATATGATGGGGTAATAGTAGAACCTGCATTGTTGATTAGTAAAAAGATTGGTGTTATTTCTTTATATTCAGGGATTAAATACAAATCATTAACTGATGTAAGTGGGTTTTATTATGGACGTTATTATAGAAAATTCCTTTACACTGCTGGCATTCAATTACCTGAAAATAATGGAAATAAGATATACATAGAAATTTATAATGCACCGATAGCTTACGATCCTTTTGGCGAATATCCTTATTTTTCTGAGCATGTTTTGATAGGTGTAGGGGCTATGTTTAAAATAGGTCATTGATTTACAATACTATTTTTTTAATTAAGATATCTATCTACCGGTTAAAGATGATTATAGATTTATTATTTCAAAGCAAAGCATTAAATTTCCCTTAGTGCTTGTTATGTGACATTTTAGCATTGTAACATCAAAGGAATAAAAAATTACTTGACAAAAAGTTTTTTTTGTATATTATATGTGTTTAATAAATTAAACATTTTGTTTTATATGGAGTTATTATGACATCAATAGAGATAGTGAACAAGATTGGCAGCAAGCTGCAAGCATTGAGAAACGCTCAGGGATTAACCCAGGAAGAACTCGCTGATAGAGCTGGGCTCACAAAAGGGTTTATCTCTCAGGTTGAGAGAGGTTTGACATCCATTTCGGTGGAAAGTTTGATTTTGCTTCTCAATGCTTTGGACGAAGATATTTCGGATTTTTTCGCCGAAACATCGGAGGAAGATATAGTTTTCGGTAAAAGGGATCGCGTATCCGCTTCGAAAGACGGGGTAACGAAATACGAATATTTAATTCCGGGAGCACAAAATTGGAGTATGGACCCCGTTATGATTGAATTTACTCCATCAGATAACGGAATCGAAGAAGGACCCCATGAAGGGGAAGAATTCGGTTATGTTCTCGAAGGCTGTATAACTCTCGAATTGGATAACAAAGTATATAAAGCAAAAAAAGGGGAATGCTTCTATTTCGACAGTAATGTAAATCATAAAATAAAAGCATGTGGAAACAAAAAAAGTAAAATTCTTCTTATCTACTCACCGATTTCTTATTAAGGAGGTATTAATGAAATCACTCGGACATCACATTCTGGTAGAAATGTACGGTTGCGATCCTGCAGTTTTAAACAATATAAATCTGATTGAATCGGAGATGAAAAATGCTGCAGCCGAAGCCAATGCAACAGTCGTTGATTCTTCTTTCCATATGTTCAGTCCATATGGTGTAAGCGGTGTTGTTGTAATAGCCGAATCGCACCTTGCAATACATACATGGCCCGAATACGGATATGCAGCAGTTGATCTTTTTACATGCGGCGATGATGTCGATCCGTGGGTAGCTTACCGGTATCTTGAAAAGATATTTAAAGCTCAGTATACTTCCACTGTTGAAATGAAGAGAGGGCAGATGGATGCGGTTGTCAAGGGGAAAGAAATGAGAAAAAATGAAATAAACGAACTTATAGGTGAGGTTGTTCAATGATAATCAATACACCGGATAAGTATTTTCTTGTAGCCGGTTCAAGTGACGGGATGACTAAATTAAACTCCTTTGACGGAGCTTTGCTCAACTCCGGAATCGGAAACACAAACATACTTAAGATGAGCAGTATTCTACCGCCTCATTCAAAGCAAATCGAACCTGTCAAATTACCATATGGCTCTCTTGTTCCTGCAGCGTATGCTTCTATTACAAGCGATCTCCCCGGGGAAATCATTTCAGCAGCCGTCGCCGTGGCAATACCGGTTGATAATGAGTATCCCGGATTAATAATGGAATACTCTTCAAGAGGAATGAAAACCAATGTTGAAAATATTGTGAGAAGAATGGCAGAAGAAGGAATGAAAATGAGAGACAAAAAGATTAAAGAGATTTTAATAAAAAGCGTGGAATATAAAGTCACACATATAGGAACTGCATTTGCAGCAGTCGTACTGTGGCATTGAGGTAATTATGGAATTGTGGTTTACCGAGAAGTATTCGCCTAATTCCGGAATAACTATAAAAGTTAAAAAAGAGCTTGCCCATAAAAAAAGCGATTTTCAGGAAATGTCAATCATTGATACGTACGAATTCGGCAAAATAATGGTTCTTGATGGCTTCATAATGTTTACCGAAAAAGACGAATTCATATATCACGAAATGATAGCACATGTCCCCCTCTTTTCGCAGGAAAATCCTGAAAATGTACTCCTAATTGGAGGAGGTGACGGCGGAGCCGTTAGAGAGGTTTTGAAACACAATTCCGTGAAAAGAGTGGATCTTGTTGAAATCGACAAAATGGTTGTTGATGCCTCAAAAGAATTTTTCCCACAAGTATCATCCGGATTTTCAGATAAGAGATTTCACTTGCATATTGAGGACGGAATAAAATTTGTAAAACAGAGTAAAGAAAAATATGATGTTGTTATAGTTGATTCAACAGACCCGATAGGGCCTGCAGTGGGTCTTTACCAACGAGATTTTTACAAAAATATATACAACATACTCAACGATGATGGCATACTCGTTGTGCAAGGAGAATCTCCGTACTACCGTGACACAAAAGAAGCTTTCATTGCTCTGAATAAAGAACTTAAAACCGTTTTCCCGTTTACAATGCCCTATTTTGCTTTTATCCCGACCTATCCATCGGGAATGTGGTCTCTCGGATATGCAAGAAAAGACGGGAAGGAGATTCTCGAACCGTTAAGACAAAAAACATTTGAAACAAAGTACTACAATAGTGAAACACATAAGGCAAGTTTCGCTCATCCCGAATTCGTAAAGGAGCTTTTGAAGTAATGAAATTTATGGATACAAGTGAGGATGAATCTGCAAAAATCCATATTTTCGGCGTTCCTTTCGATTCAACTTCAAGTTTTCGTTCCGGTTCCAGATTTGCCCCGGATGAAATCAGGAAATTCTCATATAATCTCGAATCCTACAGTCCCGTTCTTAAAAAAAATCTCTTCGATTGTGATTTCATCGACAGAGGCGATCTCGAACTCCCGTTCGGAAACCCGTCAAGGGCTATCTCGGAAATTGCCGATTTCACCGAAAAAATATTATCAATAAATGCGATTCCTTTTGCTCTCGGTGGCGAACATCTCATAACATACGGGACATTTAGAGCCGTAACAAAAAAATACCCGGATGTCAGATTGATTCAATTCGATGCCCATGCCGATCTCAGGGATGAATATCTCGGAGAAAAACTATCCCATGCAACGGTGATAAGACGATGCGCTGAATTGTGCGGATTTGAAAATCTTATTCAAATAGGTGTTCGTTCGGGAACGGAAGAGGAATGGAAAACAATGGAGGAAATCGGAAGTTTAACAAAAACACCGGATAAATTTTCAAAGAAAATAAGCAAAACGAATAACATACCCATCTATTTGACAGTCGATCTCGATATACTTGATCCTTCGGTGTTTCCCGGTACCGGAACACCTGAACCAGGTGGTCTTACATATAACGAACTGATGGCATATCTTTACAAACTCAGAGATTTGAACATCGTTGGTCTCGATGTAGTTGAACTCTCCCCCCCATACGATCCTTCAGGAATATCTGCAGCTGTTGCTTCAAAAATTGTAAGGGAGCTGCTCTTAATTATTTCTTAATTTGTGTTCCGAACAAAACAATTTAACTACCTTTCGATAATCACATCCACACTATCTACTGTACATGAAGAAAAATAGCCTATATAAGTTTTTTGATTTTCTATAGGATTGAACTCGTTATTATAATATCTCTCCATATACCATTCCGAAAAATTCTTATCGTACTTGTAAACATAAAACTTAATTGTAAGAGAAGAGGTGTCCCCGCCCCCCAAATAATAATCAATAAGATTCTCCGGAGTAAAAATCGTATCGTACGAATATTCATAAAAATCCGTATAACCATATAAACTGTCCCATGTTATTACATCATACAAACAGCTATCGGTATAATTCCAATAAATTGTATCCGCATATATCGAATCTATATGATATTCTTGTTTATTAAAGACAACTCCCTGCGGACATGTGGTCATTACATTTATTTCATAGAAATCTTTATACTTTAGATTCAATGAATATTCTCTCCCCGGCACAGGATAAAAGGGGATTTTGTTTACATAATGCCCATGGCTGTCAAGGCTATCAAATGGAAAAATATTCCCCTCATTATCCGTTACTATCACTTCCGCATCCCTTATTCCGCAGCTATCTATGACAATTGGGCTATCAAGTGAATAAAGCGAATCAAGAATGATTACATGATATGCACTTTTTGAATTCAAAACAGAATATAAAACCAATTTTCTATATAGGTCGGTAGTATCTATCCTCACTGCACATCCTGCTAATAGTAATACGAGAAACGTTATAATTGCTTTTTTCAAAATGTCCCCCTAAAGCTGATTGAAGGAAATATTGGTAAATAGAACGAATGCCTTATCGGTGGATTTGAAAATGTATCATAGTAATAAAAAATTGGATTTCTAAAATTGAAAACATTAATCACATTAAATGATATTCTGCTATCCATCTTGAATAAAACAAATTTTTTCGAAAATCCGATATCTACTCTCTTATAAGGTTCGAATCTCAATGAATTGTATTTTCCGTTTGCAATGCTTATCCCCCCTCCATATATGCTATCCGAATAATAATTGTCATTAATGGGATCATACATTGAAGCGTAATCCGGATACATACCCGCTGGTCCCGTATATGGCATACCCGTGGCAAACGAAAGATGAACACTCATATCAAATGATTTTGAAAAATGAAACTTACCGACGATTTGAATATTATGTCTCTGATCATTATCAGGATAGTACCAACCATCTTTCCCCCGCATTTCCGTAATACCCAATGTATACCCTATCCATCCCGTAACTTTCCCTTCTTCCTTCCGTATAAGCAACTCCACTCCCGATGAAAGACCGTTTTCCGATATAAGAGAATCAAGATTATAACTATTCCCGCTATACGAAAGTATATTATAAAATCGTTTTGTGTATATCTGCATTGAAACGGGGTATTCATCATTTAACCAATACTCGGCTCCAATAATATAAATCATCGATTTGGGAATTTTGTATTTCTTTCTGACAGGGAACCAGAGATCACCGAAAAATTGCGAGAAGATGTTTTCGTTGTATTTCAACGTTGTTATGTACTGTGAGTAGTAACCGTAAGCAGCATTTAACGATAAATATTTATTTAAAACGTATTTCATGTTTAAGCGAGGTGATAAGAAAAATCTTTTTCCCTCTGAAAAATAATTCAATCTTAATCCGGGATTAATAACAAATTTATTTTTAAGTCTATATATATCGCTTACGGAAACTGCGGAATAAAACACTCTTTCATTGTAATCAAAACCTGAAATAGTGTCTTCCTCTATGCTTATAACATTGTTATACATGAATTTGGTTCTATTGAATTCACCCTGTAATGTTATTTTATTGTTCACAAACTGTTCAGATTCATATTTGAAGTTAACGGAAAAATTATGTATTTGATTATTTATTTCAAAAATATCTGCGGCATTAAAAATATTCAGATATGCAGAATATGTAACCTGTAAATTTAGGGAATTAAGGGGATTTAACAGTTTCAAAACATTTCCGCTAACCATACGATTATTCCATGTAAATCTCACCTTATTTGTTTTTTGTCCTGTTGAATCGGAGTCATCGGGCAAATCAAAGTGGATTACATCTTCTCCATACAAGCCACTTAGGGAAACTTTTGTCATGTTGTCGATGTAATATGTGGTTTTTCCGTTAAAGTCATGGAAGTAATAAGGAAAAACAAAATCGCTTTTATTCATGCTATCTACAAAATAATTATAACTGTTTCTAATTGCATCCGCTACAATATCAAAATATGTTCTCCTATACGAAAGAAAAACAGAGCCTTTTCTAAAAATCGGCCCTTCAACAAACAGTTTGGAACTAAGGAGACCTATATCATAACTCCCTCCGAAACTGTCCTTTCTCCCCTCCTTTGTCGATATATCCAGCACAGATGACAATCTCCCCCCGTAATATGCAGGAAAACCTCCCGGCATAAAATTTACACTTTTTATTGCATCCATATTAAATGTCCCGAAAATTCCACCGAGATGATACGGGCTAAAAAGAACGGCTCCGTCGAGGAGAATCAGGTTTTGATCCGGTTTACCTCCCCGAACATATAGGGCGCTTGATACATCGTTTCTGCGAACAGCTCCCGGTAACATAGCTATTACATTAAAAAGGTCCGGTTCTATGAAATCTGGCATTATTCTCATCTGAGATGATACGACTCTAACATTGCTGAAATTCGGATCGTAAATATCCTTCAATCGTTTTCCTCTGATAACGGATTTTTTCATATAGAGACTTTGTTTTACAAGAGGAATTTCTAATCCTGATATATTATCACTTATTTGGATTGTAATTGTTTCTTTTTTATAGCCGAGTCGTTGAACAACAATTTCGTATTTCCCGAGACTATCCGTTCTTAAAACAAAATACCCGTTATCCCCGGTAAATACTCCCTCTTCCGTCCCCTTGATAAAGACATTACAATAGGGTAAAGGTTCCCTTGAGCCCTTTTCATAAACTACACCACTAATGGTATAAGCGGATAGAACCTCGGGCATTGCAATTAGAACAAACAGTAGTATGAACTTTATTTTACCTATCATTTTTATAATTCTATCATATCTAAATCATCCATTCAATAATATCCTAAATTTCTATTTTCTTAGGCCAGGGCTCATTCATGGACACGGTCCAAACCTTGTTTATGTAATCCAACATGAAATGGTTTTGAGCAAGATGTATCCAGAATGCGCCTCTTCTTGTAAGTGAAAATATCTCGTTCTTTTTTTCAATCAAACCC
>QNBC01000065.1 GCA_003641665.1 candidate division TA06 bacterium | reverse complement strand
TTTTGTTGAGTATATATACGGATCGGAATCTGTGGAATGAAACTGGCAACGGAAAGATACTCGATCGCATCGCCAAGATCAAACCTATAACGGGCATGGTTGTGCTAATGCATATTTTATGGAATGAGGGAAAAAAAGAGTCTGGCAAAGCGCTTATTTTGGTCTTCATAACGATTTTTATCATACTACTTTTAGATTTTAAGGATTTAAAAGCTTCGATTATTGCAATGCTGCCTGTATTATTCGCCACCCTCTTTACACTCACGACCATGGGTATTCTCCGCGTTCAATTAAATTTTATGAATGTTCTTGCCCTTCCGCTCATTATAGGTATAGGTGTGGATGATGCCGTTCATATTATACATAGATATAGAAAAGAACCCTCAGTGAACTATGTTTTTACGCATGTCGGTAGAGCGATTCTATATACATCACTTACTACAATGGCTGCATTCGGTTCTCTTCTTCTTGCCAAATACAGAGGATATCCCACATTCGGAGCCGTTGTTTTAATAGGTGTTACACTCGCATTTCTTATGACTGTTCTTATAACACCCCCTCTTCTAAAATACATAAAAAAATAGATTGTCCCATATGTTTTCAAATAAGATAAGCCGGTTAAAAAACCGGTTTATCTTATTTGCTTCTAGAAATTTTAATGATTAAAATTCATTGATTACATCGATGGATTCCAGGTTGTTTCCAATAGAGATATAAAATGAAAATTTATGGTTGCCGTTCGGATTGTTTGTTACATACAAGTACTCAATTCCGGCTTGAAATTCACCAAATAGATTTTTAAAACCGAAATTCAAATCTGTGCTATAGATGTATGAAGGGACAAATGAGGAAAAACTGTTAGACAATAATGAAACACAGTTCTTGTTTTGCAGATAAAGAATTTTATTTAAATAATACCTTATGGCAATACCTATTGTCCCCGAATATTTCGCTGTAAAACTCCTGTCATACATGAATTTATACGAATGAGAAGGGAGCACATAAGAATAATCAGCGATCACATTGGAATCCAATACCTGTCCGGGATAGAGGTGAGAAATTATTCCGACATTTGAAACAATACGCGTATTTAATGTTTCCGATATTTTAAACGATTTAAGATAATTAAAAATCATCTTACCGTATGTATCCTCAATTTTAACGGATTTTATTTGGTAAGGAATTCCGTTTTTGTCGGGCAGATTAAAACCGATATATGCGTTAATTCTGCAGCCTCCGTCATTAAATTCGAATCGGTTCATTGAATTAAAAATATAGTAAAATCCTGCATAATACTTGAAAAAATTTGTGTTCAGAAAGCCTAAATATTTATTCCCCAACACAAAGGAAATCATGGAATTATTATTAATATTGTATCCGGATAGAAGATTCATATTGTAGAATGTGGAATAAAAATAATAGTTACTCCATATATTGTTAAATTTGTAGATTAAATAATTGATACTTAATGAGGAAATATACTTAGTATAAAACAATGTAGGAAAAATTAGATCCACAGAAGTCCCCTTTAAGTAATTACCGATAAACCCGTATACATTAAATTGCCCGCCCCTATCAAAAAAATTGGAATTTTGAAATTTCCCGATTAAATTTACACCACCATTCGAATCATAGAACCCCCCAATTCCCAATTTTCTGCTCTCCTGTGTCTGTGCATCAATTTTAATGTTTAATTCATCCGAATCATTCATCGTTACATAAGTAGAAATACGGCCGAACATATCCATGGAATAGAGTTTAAACACTCCGTTTTGTAGTTTCTCGAAAGAAAACCTTTTACCACTATTCAATTTTAAGACATTATCCATAATAACGAACTGAAATTTATTCTTCACATTCATTCTCAAAGAATTAACATTGCACGAATCAAAATAGGTAAAATTTTTAATCTTTTTCTTCCTTTCCGAACCGTAATATTCCCTTCTCGATATTTCTCTTTTGAGTTCAGGCATTGCTTTCATTGCTGCATCATATCCAAGTTGGATCAATGTTTTTACTTTATCAAACTCCGAACCCTTAAATTTTCCCACTTCAGGTCTTATATAACAACCATATCCTTTCAATGAATCGGGATTTATGCTTTTGGTCAAAAGATCTACGAGAGAGAAACCTATATTGAGAAGATTAATATTGTTTGATTCCAAATTTTTCTTATCGCTGGATACATCAACGGAAATAATATAATCCGCATTAAATGAATCTTTTATCGCTTCTGTCGGGATATTATCGTACAACCCACCATCAAAAAGAATTGTATCGCCGAGTTTTACAGGCTTAAATACCACGGGGATAGGCATACTGGCTCTGACGGCATCTTCTAATTTACCATGTGTAAAAATTACCGATTTATTAGAGTTAATATCCGATGCCGTACAGAGATACGGTTTCCATAAATTCCTAAAATCTCCTTTAATCGCCAGATCCGCTTCGGAAAAGAATCTGAATACCTCGAAATTTAATACTCGATCATCAACAATAGACTGAGGTAATTGAAATTTTCCATTTTTAATCTCAAGATTCACAAGAGTAGGGTAGGAATTCATATCGTAATAAATCGGGCGGTTTTTTATAATGGGGATATTCAAGAACCAGTCCTGTACACTCGTATTGACAAAGATACTCTCTATCTCTGTCGCACTGTAACCTGATGCCCATAATGCTCCTACAATTGCTCCCATGCTCGTACCCCCAACAACATCAATGGGGATATGGTTTTCCTCAAGAGCTTTCAATACGCCAATATGAGCCAATCCCCGCGCACTCCCTCCGCCGAGAGCGAGACCAATCCTTACATGAGCAAATATCAACGATGGAAATAACAAAATGGCGATAATGATTTTTTTATAGTTCATTTTATTATATAACACAAATTACATCTCCTTTCAATATTTCGAGAACTCCTATTTTTTCTTTAATATCCTTATAGCGTCTTTATACCCCCGCTTAATTCTCTTTCTTATCAGTTCCGGAGAAAAATTCAATGAAGGTGGTATAACCGATTTATAATTCTCATCAAGTGTAATATTCACAATCTTTGCCCCGGGATAATGATTTTCCTCAATTCGTTGTTTTTTATTCAAACCAATAACATAAATTAAATCACATCCCGAGTCATAAACAGGACCTATCGGTATGGCTTCACTGATTCCCCCATCATAATAATGATTATTATTTATACGTGTTTTATCAAATACAAACGGAATACTCGAGGAAGCAAGTAGCACATTCTTAATCTCTTCCCTATTCTTATCATTCAACATCATATACTCGACTTCTCCCACAGGAATTCCAATTGTACTCAAAAGCACTTCTCCGTTAGGAACCCCTGATACATTGGTACATGCAATATAAACACGTTTCTTTGAGTGAGCGATTTTCTCATAATCAAGGTATTTGTCCATCATGTTTGCTAGTCTTTTCCGCGATATGTATCCTTCATCCGTGAAAAGAGAAGCTATTTTCTTTTTAAAGGATTTATGTTCATATAATATATCTACAATATGATTTGCAATTTTTTCCGAATTTATCTCCATTATATTAAAAAAATTTAGATCTCCCCATAATTCCGTTGCTTTTTCGGCATCTTTCGCGGTAAAGAGAGCGGCATTTATTGCACCTACGGAAACTCCTGAAATAACACTGATTTCGGATGCAATCCCCACCTCAGCCATAGCTTTCCATGCCCCGACCTGGTATGCTCCTCTGGCTCCTCCACCCGGTAAAACCAATCCGATTTTCATTTGATCTCCTTTACAGGATTCTACAATAAAACCGATGACAAATCAAGCAATTTTCCCTTTTATGGTAGATAGGACCGCCTACACTAAAGTTCCGGCGGATAGATATATTAACCGGAAAAAGAGAAATGCTGAAACATGTTCAGCAAGACCTCCCCCTGTCACCCCGGGTCCTGTGCTGAATTTATTTCAGTATTATTTCAGGGACTCTGATGCTTAAACAAGCTCGGAATAATAAACTTTTTGAATCATTTAGAATAATAACTGTTTTACAACCATGGTAAGTATTTTTATACTATTTCCCTAAAATAGAAAAAGTTCAAATGTTTTTTATTATAAATATTTCAAAGATAATAAGCGGTTTGGATTTAAATCGAATCAAAGGGAAAAGATTAAATCAGACAATAAGGATAAGCAAATATTCCTGTTTGAGGATTTTTCATCATTTTGAAGTTTTAAAAAATTGGAGGATAGTCGATATCATTTTACCATTGCCAATATAATAAAGGATATAACGGAAAAGGAAATCCGGAATACTTATCAATGTCATTAAACCAAGCATTAACCGAAATTAGTTCGAGTCTCATATTTCTCAAAATTCCAAATCTATTCTTATAAAATGGCGCAATTCTTATTCCATAACTAAATTGTATTTTTTGGGGGATATTTTCAAAATAAGTCAGTGTTGCTCCATAACTTGCCGCAATATGATAACTTATCCACTTGCTTGCCCTATAACTTATGCCAATTGAATAATTGGGATTTATATTTTGAGTCAAAGTATTAATAACAACATGGTCATGTTCCCACCACATTTTGTTTATATAATCAATACCAAGCGAAAAATCAACGTATAAATATTTTATCTTATATCCGAACATTGTCTTAAAATGGAAATAACTTCCTTCTTGATACAAACTTATTTTATTTACCTTAAATCTTTCCAAAGATTGCCATATATGAAAGAATTGACCTTCAATACCAAAAGTTGGTCTAATATTTTTTTGTTCAAATATTTTATATCTCAGGCTTATGCTCGGTAAAGGATAATGCGGCTCAATAAAAAAACCGCCAATAATCGGTGTTAAATCCAATTGTAGAGTTAATTTATCTGTAAGCCCCATAAAAGCCCAACCTGGGAGAGGTAATATCTGAAAGGATTGAGCATAAAACCATTCTCCCTTTTTTAATGTATAAGGTGTATTAGCATCTATTGGGTGTAGATATGTATCATCATTTATCGGATTTACATTTTCATTTAAAGTATCACTTTGTCCGAATAACAGAACAGGGAATATTGTAAATAGGAATATATAAGTTGCTATTTTGATTATAGAAGAACCAAATTGGCAGTACATTAATATTTTCATCTATTGTAGATTAATAAATCTGCTTTCTTGCATGTTGCTAAACCAATATCCCAATTATATGGATTAGGAAATTGAGGTAAATATAAAGTATTTATCCCGGTATAATACATATATAATTCATCATTAACTGTAATAACGGAAGGAAAACCAACCATAGCAGCATCCCAGGCACCGTTTGTTCCATGCGTTAATATAGGATTGTTTCCCGATTTTGTCCATGTAATTCCATCGGACGAATATGCAAGACCTATCTGAAAAACGCCTGTCATGCCTTCAATTTCAAGCCATTCAGGAAATCCCGAATACCACATATAATATATTCCATCTATTTTCATTACAAAAGGGTCTTGAATGACAGCCGCATCCCATTCTCCCCAATCGCCTGTTAGGAGAACAGGATTATCAGGATATTTCTCCCAACTTTTACCATCAGCTGACCATGCATATCCTATATTTGACCTATAATCTGTTGGCTGTCCATTATTAACTGTATCCAATCCACCATACCACATTTTAAATAAACCGTCGTCATCTTTAATAACAGTTGGTCCTTCAGGGCTACCGCTTTCCCAACTATTAGACAGGCCCGCTTCTAAAATTGGATTATTTTCATATTTTATCCAATTAATACCATCAGTTGAATATGCATATCCAAATTTATATAATCCACCGGAAGATTCACCTACACCTGCATACCACATTTTATATCGTTCTGATAAAGGTGCATCATCATCAATTATAACAGAAACAGTCTCTATACCCACACAATCCCATTCATTCGGTGTCGGTTCCAGAACAGGATTATTTTCATATTTTACCCAGTTAATACCATCAGTTGAATACGCGTATCCAATTCTAACTCTTATTACTCCGTCAATTTCAGTTTGTCCTGATCCTGTATACCACATCTTGAAAGTGTCTCCATCTTTTAATACACTGCAATCAGCAGCACAGAAATAATCCCAATCAACCCTATCTCCGAAAATTTTATTTGATTTGGATAATATAGGATTCCCTGAATATTTTCCCCATAAATCAAAAGTTTTGTTATTTTCTTTATTACAAGAAAATAGTAAAATAATTACTGCTACTAAGCAGAGATAGGCTTTGACACTCTTTAGAGTGTATTTTCTTGATACCATCTGTCTCCGTAAATCATTAAACAATATTTTATCTTTTTTTAAAAGAGAAGTCCGTCCAAAGATTTTCTGTCTTGAAAATATCAATTATTTGTTCTATTATACAATCAGATTTTGGGAAGAACCGGCATTTCTCTTCCGGATTCCATCCATATCCTTTTATAGCTTTGAATTTTTTAATGTATGCCATATTATAGGGAACAATGACCTTTATTTTCCCACCCTGCCCTTTCGTTATTTTTACTTTATGATCTTTCATTATAATAAGGATACAGAGAATTAGAGTCAAAGTCAACAGAAAAGATAGCAAATGGGCAGCTGTAAAGTTTCGGCGGATAGGTATAGATATATTAACCGGTAATAAGTAAAATGCTGAAACAATTTCAACAAGACCTCTCCCCTGTCATCCTAGGTCCTGTGCTGAATTTATTTCAGTATCTTGCATTCTCCCTCCATGTCTCCCTGAACTCGTTTTCAGGGTCTCGGATGCCGAAACAAGTTAAAAGAGGGAAATATTTTAAAATCATTTCGTAGTTTCAAAACTCGGATAATAACCATTTTACAGCATGTGGGTAAGTATGCCTATATCACTTGCCTTTCCCCTTCCGCATATTCAAATTGTGTTATATAATCGGTTTATGAATTATTTAGAAGAAACTTTAAAAATCGCAAAAAACAGAGATACAAAAGCGGCAAAAAAGGTTCAAATGCTCTTGAGAGACAAAATCTCACTTAACGACAATACTGTTATAAATCCTCATTTTATTATGGGGGTAGATCTTGCCTACGATAAGGATATGGCATTTGTTTCAATCGTATTATGGGATAATATTAAAGAAGAAATAGTATCCGTTTTTAACGATAAAGGGAAAGTTGTTTTTCCATATATACCCGGTTTTCTTTCGTTCAGGGAGTTCCCTATTTTTTATCAATTATATGAAAAATTAACCTTTGAACCCGATGTTATAATATTCGACGGACATGGATATGCACATCCGAGAAGGATGGGACTTGCAACTCATGCAGGTATTTTGCTCGATATTCCGACAATAGGTTGTGCAAAATCAAAACTTGTGGGAACATATGATGTACCGGAAAACGAGGAAAACGCTTATTCGGAATTGCATCATAAAAACGAAATCATCGGTTATGTTTTAAGAACTAGAAAGAATGTAAAGCCTATTTTCATCTCTCCCGGGAACCACATCTCTTTCGGACAAAGTCTCAAATTAATCATAAGCTTAAAGCGAAAAACAAAGCTACCCGTTGTTATGCAAATGGCTCATAGAACATGCGAAGCATATAAAAGATCTTTTTTGGCAATTGAAAGGAGAAAATAGTATGCTTATTTACGGTAAAAATCCGATTTACGAAGCAATCAGATCCGGACAAAAAATCGATAAGCTCTTTTTGCTGCGAAAGAAATTAAACACATATAATTCAATAATAACAGAAGCAAAAAATCATAAAATCGGTATAGAAATCGTAGATGATATATTTTTTCAAAGGAAGTTGAAAAACAGTTTACATCAGGGGATAGCCGCCGTCATAAAATCGATACGAACCGTTCTATATAACCTTGATTTCGATAAAATCGAATTTCTTGTTATTGCCGATTCAATAACGGATCCGATGAATCTGGGTTCTATCGTAAGAAGTTCCCTCCTTTTCAATGCGGAGGGCATAATTATTCCGGAACATAATTCCTCGGGGATAACTTCCGCAGTTATAAAATCTTCGAGCGGAGCCGTTTTTCATCAAAAAATATTTATGGTCAAAAATTTGAGAAATGCTATAAAAAGACTAAAATCGGAAGGCTTTTGGATTTACGGACTTGACATGGGCAATAACCTTTTAATACACAATGCAAAAATAGAAAAATCCGATAGAGTCGCAATAATTATCGGTTCCGAAGGAAAAGGTATGCACAGGATTGTCAAGGAAAGCTGCGATTTTATCGTTAGCATTCCAACAACCGAAAAAATTGATTCATTGAACGCATCCACTGCAGCTTCCATCGCAATGTGGGAAATCTATAAAAAGAAATTCTTATCTTCCTGAATTAGATACGGAATCAATAGTATCCACAACAACTGTTTTGTTCGTTTTCTTTGTATCTTTTTTCCCTGTAAAAATAGAAGTGAAAATGAAAATCATATAACCAATCCATATTGTAAAAGCAGTAAGAACCAAAATATAACCGAGTTTTTTCAAACTTTCCATGAATTGATTATAAATAAAACAAGCGAATTTTCAAGTATAAAAATTATTTTAAGGGTAGATAGGCCCGCCTGCACTAAAGTTTCGGCGGACAGGTATGAACATATTGACCGGCAAGAATGAGATTCCGAAACAAGTTCAGAATACACTAACCTATGTCACCCTGAATTTATTTCAGGGTCTATGAGATTCCGAAACAAGTTCGGAATGACAAAGTCAAGTGAAAAATGACTCTTTTTCTGTCCCATTGGCCATGTATTTAATTTATTACAGTATCTTTTAGGAGCTCGCGTTCCCCCTTATGTCACCCTGGGGCTTGTGCTGAATTTATTTCAGTATCGTTTCAGGGGCTTGTATACCAAAGAAAGTTTATTACATATAACAGTTTTCTGAAAATCATTTTATGGTTCCAATATGATAATCGTTTTACAAAAGGTGGTAAGCATGTCTATATCACGTGCCAAAAATTATTTTAAGAAATTAACTGTCGTGTCAGAAACTCAATACCATTCGGGAAAGTAAATTGATAGCTTTCGAGGATTGTTTTAGATTCACTCACAATCCATATAACTAAAATTCAACTTTATTATATTACATTAATCTATTTGGATGATATTTAAGGTTATATCTCTAAATATAGTTATTAGAGGCTTCAATATCATTACTTATGCACCTTTATTCTCTTTAAAAATGTTCTTAATGACTTCTATAAAATAAGTAAAATCTTTATAAGTAATAGTGGCTTCTATTAACTCTAAATTTCCGTATTGAAATATACCATTTCTTAAAGTAAAAATTGCTTTAGTAGGCATAGGAGAATTATCTAATAAATAAATTAAGTTTTCATTATCATTATTCCGAGAATAGCTATTCCATTTCCCTAAAATCTTGAATATATCATTCTTATCGTATTCAAAGCGATCTATCTTATGCACATTAATTTGCTTGTATTCACTATTTCTATTATGGATATAGGAAGCTACTATATATTTTAATTGCTCATTAGAAAGTGGATAATCGATAACATTAAATTTTTTTCTAAACATATTAATAAATAACATCTTATATTTATTATATTTTTTCTCATATTTATTAATTATTTGAATCAATTCATAAGGACCCGGATATTTTAAGTATCCAAAGATGTGGATTGCAACTTGGTTTACATCCCTTTTATCCATCTCTTCATAATTAGTTTCATCTATTCCATAAATTTTATCAACTTCTTCCGGTTCCGCTGGTCTAGATTCATCATTATCTCGAATATAAGGAATATGATTTACATAATAAACTTTATTCGGCCCTTTTTCTACATTTATAACAGCAACTATTTTATTCTCATATTCAAAAAAATCTATTCTGGTAAGAACT
>QNBC01000064.1 GCA_003641665.1 candidate division TA06 bacterium | reverse complement strand
TTCTTCACCATTTGAACCTTGTAATTTAAAGTAATAGTTTTTACCGATTTCCGCATCGGTTAACGTATCCTCAAAACTTCCCGTTTTCTGAGCTACAACTTCTCCTGTAAGTGTAAAATTAGATGAATCCGTTTCTTCGCTCTTCAATATTTTTATCGAATCATATGTCGGTTCCTGGTTCAATACCCAATGTAACAATACTGTTTTAACCTGCACCGGAGCAGTACTGTCGGGCACAATAAGATTGGCTGTGATCGCCTGTTTTGTAAAAACACCCTTCTCATTCACCGAAACCGGGTTAACAAACGCGCAACCGGTTACCGCAACTACCACTGATACAATCGCTATACTTAATAAAATATTTTTCATTACAACTCCTTGTTTTGTGTTAATGATAAAGAGACCCTATATTCCGGATGAAAATTCGGAAAAAACTGGTTTTTGTAACCGGAAATCGCCGTTGCAATTCTAAATTTACCCGCAAAATAACCAAGACCGAAGGAGTAAATCGAGTTATTTAAGTTAAAACTGCTTGAAATCGAGTATACTCCACCGGAAAATCGCAAGTTGTTATACCATGAACCGGTTCCCCTCAATTTACCGGATAATCCCAATGAAAAAATAAACGGTGAATTAGTAACGAACTTAGTAACCTCAAAATCTCCGCTCACATAATTGTTCGGAACAATAGCCAGAGCTAAATTAAATCTCGTGGGAATTCTTGCCGTATTATGGTTTGCCCATATAACGCGTGAAAAAATATTGCTAACAGTAAAACCTATTCTCAGCTTTCTTGCATCATATAAAACCCCGGCATCAGTGCCGAAACCATTGGAATAATCGATTTCTATATCATTGTCGATTAATGTTGAATCGTTTGCATACACACTTTTCGCATAAGCAAGTGCTCCTCTATAATATTTAATGTTGAAACCGTAATAGACAGGACCTTTGTAGGATAAATTCCCAGTCATTGAAGTTATAGTAAAAAGAATTTCATCAACGTGAGAAGCTCCTTTAATCCTGACAAAACTGTCTGAATAAGAAATAATACTGTCATCTACTTCCGATATGCTAATAGGATGCCACGAAATACCCCCTTCCTTTGATACGAGAGAAAGAAAATCAAGTCTCGCTCCATTCAATCCGTTTTGATAATTAATTAAATCCGTGATATCAACACTGTCATACTTTGCAAAATCAAGATAAAGTGAGGAAAATTTCATGAGTGAGATATTTGCGGGATTCCAAAAAACAGATGCCGGGCTTATGCCGTAACCGCTAAATGCATAACCCATGGAAAGTGCTTCCGCCCCCGGGGAAATGCCGTAATAATTGATTTCGAAGGGAATCTCCGTTTTGGCAGCTGATAAGGATAAAAAAGGAATCAGTAACGTAAAAATTAATATTTTCCTCATTTTATTCCCCTGAAACAATATTCACACTTCTCGAAGCTCCGATCCTATCCGCTCCGGCAAAAATCATAGCTTGTGCCGTAGCAAAGTCCCTTATGCCTCCCGCTGCTTTTACTTTCATTTCCTCTCCGGCAATAAATTTCAAAAGGGCAACATCTCTCAAAGTCGCACCGCTTTTACTGAATCCTGTTGAAGTTTTTACATACGAAGCACCAGCCTCTTTTACAATCTGTGTTGCTATTACTTTTTCCTCATCACTCAAAAGGCAAATCTCAATAATAACTTTTGTTATCACCCCGAGAGATACAACTCCCTCAACCTCTTCTCGCATTGTACCTGTATCTCCGTCTTTAAGCGCTCCTATATTTATTACCATATCGAGTTCGGAAGCCCCCTCATCTATGGCTCTTTTTGCCTCTGTTATTTTGTTTTCTCCGGCAGTGGCGCCCAAAGGAAATCCAACAACGGATGCTATTTCGATATCTGTGCCTTTGAGTTCCCTTGAGGCAAATTTTACATAGTAGGGATTCACACATACCGCTTTGAATTTATACTTCTTTGCTTCATTACATAATTTTTTGATATCTCCGATAGTGGCTTCGGGTTTCAATAATGTATGATCAATATAAGTTGCTATGTTCTCACGCGTAATTTTCTTATCATCAAATTTGTGTTCTAATTCGTTATAGTTTTCATTGAACGATTTCAATAAATCAGAAGTCATACTTTACCCCCTTTCTGAGTGAAATGTAAAGCCCTACAATACCGGCGATTATAATACACAAACTTACAAATTGGCTAAGCGTCATTATTTTAAGAGCCAATGCATTACCACTATACGCTCGGAAAAAATCAATCACGAACCTGTGGATGCCGTAGAGAATAAATAGGCTTGATACAAGCACCCCTTTAATCTTGATCCGTGATGCAATAAATACAAGTATGAGAAATATGATAAGACCGTCCAGCGAGCTGTATAACTGTGTGGGTATTACCGGTAACGAATGGGTCGCTCCGGGTTTAATCAATCCTTTTTGAAGTTGATCGATATAAGGGGGAGGAAAATCCTTAGCAGGAAAAGATATACCACCATGATAGGAGATTTTTCCATAACAACAACCGTTTAAAAAACAACCGATTCTTCCCACCGCAATTCCTATTGCAAGAGAAGGAGAAAGCATATCCATAATGCTAATACTGTCTAAATTGTACTTTTTTATATATATAAACATCGCTATTACAGCACCAATGAAACCACCGTAGAAAACGAGACCACCATTCCAGACTTTGAATACTTCGGCAATATTCCCGCTGAAATAGTGCCAATCCTCAAGAATAAACCACAACCTTGCACCTATAATGGCTCCGAATACGATCCACAAACTCAGATCAATAACTTTGTCGCCATCAATCTTTCTCTTTTTCCCGTAATAAACAGCAACGTAAATACCAATTATATAAGCCAGCGCCTGCATTACCCCGTATGAATAAATTTTAAAATTCCCAAAATGTAGTAATATTCTGTGCATAATCAAATCCTCTCAATTAATTTTTGAATGATATTTTTCTTTCTCTTTTCATTGGCGGAATAGTAATCATAATAATAGTACTTATATCCTCTCGAGTGATAGTTTCTGTTGGCATTTAATAGAACACCTATAAGTTTCGTTGAGTGTTGTGAAATTATCTTCTTAACATGCATTATGGCATCCTTATCCGTAACACCATATCTTACTACAAGTATGACCCCGTCCATCTGCGAACCGAGAATTAACGGATCCGCAACGGAAAGTACAGGTGGAGAATCATAGAGTACGATATCAAACTTCTCACTCATCGATTGTATAAATTTCTTCATCTTATCTGAATTTAAAATTTCACCGAAATTACCTTTGATTTTACCTGCGGCAACAATACTCAAATTATTGATATCCGTTTCCTGAACAATATCACTTATTTTTTTCTTCTCTATTAGATAATTGGAAATACCGATTTGGTTTTTTAATCCGAACATCCTGTGGACTTGCGGCTTCCTTAAATCCGTGTCTACTATAACAGTTTTAAGCCCCATATTTGCATATGTTATTGCAATATTACAAACTGTCGTGGTTTTTCCATCTTCCGGTTGTACTCCCGTTACAAGAATCGATTTTAATGGAGTATCAATAGATGCAAATTGAAGATTGGTTCTAATAACTCTATATGCTTCCGTAATGGGAGACTCCGGGGCATATTGAGTAATTAATTTGTTTTTAACTGCCGTTTTGCTCTTGTAATGTTCATTCTTTTTTATATCATTACCGTTAATATAAGGTATAATACCAAGAAACGGTAACTTGAAGTAATCTTCGATTATATCGGGAGATTTTATCGTATTGTCTAAATATTCTACTAAAAATGCTCCCCCAAGGCCTATAAAGATACCTAAAAAGAGAGCCATTATCATGTTGAGTCTTTTCCTCGGTTTAATGGGGGATGTCGGAATAATGGCAGAATCGACAATTCTCACAGGTGCAGTAGTTTTAGCTTCATTTATCTTTGCTTCTTCGAGTTTTGTCAGTAACATCGTGTAAATTTTGTCATTAACATTCTTTTTCCTCATAAGCTGTGCTAATGTTACCTCTTTCTCCGGCAATTTGCTTAGTTTATGGTTATAGTTTCCTATTATCTTATTCAAAGCTCTAATGCTCCCGCTATCCGCTTTTATTTTTGTGATGGCACTAATTATTGTGGACATTAAATTCTGATATATTGGATCATCGCTGGAAGGACCCGTCATTACAACATTCTTTACAATATCCGAAATATCCTTCTTGATATCCTCGATTTGACCGTTAATTGCTATAACTTCAGGATGCCTTTCCGTGTATTCCTGTAACAATTCGGAGCGCTTCATCTCAAGCTCCATCAGTTTATTCTGCAATTCCTGAATCGTTGTGTTGCCACTTAGAGAGGGAATAGCCGCAAATTTCTTATATCTGTTGTAGGGACTAAGTGAGTCGGTCATTTGATTCTGAATATTCTTTATAACCATCTCCTGTGCCGTAATATCCATCTCAAACTGTGCTTTCTGTGATTCAAAATCGCTCAAATTGCTTATATAATCCTTGGCATTCTCATCAAGTATGACAAATTTTTCCTTTTCCTTGTAATCCCTTAAAGCATTTTCAGCTTCCTTTAAATTTTCCGTTGCTGATTTCAACTGTTTTTCTATGAAAATTCTTGCATTCCTTGCATCGCTTCTCTCATATTCAACACTTTGAACAATATACTCATTTGCTATACTGTTTGCAATTTTAGCCGCCAAAGCTGGAACATGTGAGTAAACTGTAACTTTCATTATCATGGCATCTTTTACCGGTGCAACTTTTATGGAATTGCTTAAACCCAATGCTCTGTGGGCAACATCACTCACACTAACAATAAAGAAATTACCCCGTTTTACACCTTTCGCAGTTAAGATAAAATGAATTCCGTTAAAATCGAATTTATCGTTTATTTTACCTTCGAATATCTTTTTTCCCTTAATTGACGCAATGAAGCTTGTATCACTATTAAAAAGAAATTTTATTCGTCCTTTGAAATACTCCCGATCTAATGAAAGCCCTACCAAATCAACATCGAAATCCCCCTTCTTCTTTTTTATTTGAACGTTCAAATTAAGATTTTTAACTACCCTTTCGGATAACGAGCGGGATTTTATCATTGCAATTTCCGTTTGCATTACATCCTGATTTAATATTTGCGTATAGTCACCGAACAGTATATTGCTCTCTCTGTTTTGATCGACTCTGATAGTTGTGCTTGCTTCATACAACGGTTTCCGCGTAAAAGTATACACCCCCACTAAAATAAGAGTTAAAAGAATACCGGCAATGACAACCCTGATTCTCGAGTAAATAATATTGATATACTCTTTCAGCGATATTTCTTCATTCACATCTTTATTCATACAATCTACCTTCTCATATTAATAATGAGGTTAACTATCGTCGCTACGGTAAGCGCTGTGGATATAAGAATTGACCATTCCTGTAATGTCGGAAGGAATTTCCTCGGTACAACAATTATATCACGAGGCAAAATCGTTATCCCTTTGCTTTTTAAATCTTCACTATTCTCTCTGAAAATATTTACCTTTGCTATTACTCTTCCATCCCTTAATATTCTCACTCCTCCCGGGTTTGCTTTATCCGTCACTCCTCCGGCAAGAGCTATAATATCACTCACACTTTCAAATCCCGAAATATTGTATATTCCCGGTTTTTTAACCTCTCCGAGAACAGATACACGAAAGCTCGGAATTACAATAATATTCGGAGATTTTAGATATTGCCTATACCTGTTTATAATTCTCTCTCGCGCGTCGAGGAATGACAAACCGTTCACATAAACGGTATCGATAAGCGGAAGATAGAGATATCCGTCTTCATGAACAAAAAACTCACCACTTAATTCCGGATGATTAAACACGCTTATTTTGAATCCTTTACCTGGACCAATAACATTATCACCAAACAATGTAACGGATAAAATCAAAAACAAGAGTGATAAAACGATACTTTTTCTATAAGATATCATTAAGCCTCCAAAAAAGGATTATAGTTATAAATTATTAAATAGTCAACTATAACTTAAATGTTTAGTCTAAATCCCAATCCGAATGAAGCACTTTTTTTCAAATCCATAGATCCTATTCCGTCGCTAATTGTATTCAACATTAAATTAGATGCGGATATCTTTACCGTTCCATCTATAGATACGGGCCCCAAAAGAAGAGACAGTCCGCCACCGAAATTCACATAAGGTGTAAGCGGTATATTTTTCCCATTTAGATAAAGATACGGCCAGATCCCTTCTACATTGAATCTTATCGGGACATGCGGAACATTAAGAATAAGTGACCCTGTTGCATGTGCCTTTCCCAACATCATTCCGTCTCCCGACATATAAAACAATCCGCCTGAAAATCCTGTAGATATGAATGGGAAAGCAAATGCAGCACCGATTTTGGCGTCAAATGTACCGGGAATACCGAAAGTCCCCGAAAATGACGTGTCACTGTTCATTATGTTAAAAAATGATACGGGGATTGTCCCTGTTATTACATGTCCTGTTGTATCAACGGTTACATTGGCACTGTCCGAATTGATATTTACATTTATATTAATCGAATCAAATTTAGATATATTAAAATTGTAGGGTGTAATAGACGGTTTACCCGGTGTGTAATCAAGGGCAAGCCCTATTTTAAACATTTTTATATCGATGAGAATACCGCCGTAATATTCCGTAACAAATTTCGAAATAGCATTATCCCCGTCTATGGAAAATATATTGGCCACGGATTGATTCTCAGTTGCATTGAGATTCACCGTCCAATCAGTCCCACTGTCCGGTGTAACTCCCAATGAAAACGTATCAAGTCCCGCTCTTATGTACGAATTCGATACAAGACGGTTGTTAATAGCTCTGAATTTAATGCCCGCTCCTCCGCTCACTATGCTGTTGCCAAAGGAACCACCGATATAAAATGTGGGTTTTGATATGAATTGTGCATCGAAATCTGCATATGAGGACATTATAAACTCGGAATAAAGATCGTATATAACGGGAATTGTATCTCCCTCCGGAATTTGAGATAATTCATCATGTGTTAATTTTTGGTGAAGCTGTTTTGTGATTGTGAACCTGCTATTGCTGGAATCCGATGCGAATGCCATTTTGTATCCTTCCGAGCGGTACATTCCGGCAGAAAGAGAAAGAGGCCCGAGTCTCGTGGCTACACCGAAAAAATCAAATCCTCCCCTATCTTCAAAATTAAGTGAAAGGCTTGTGTTTATCGTATCGTTAAATGTACTATCCTCCCCATTGTAAAGTGTTATATCATGGATAGACGAAGATCTTTGAGTAAAACTGAAGGCAAAACCTACATTTATCTTTTTTAAATCCTTTGAGAGTCCTGCCGGATTTAAAAATGAACCGACCATCCCGTGTGAATATGCCGGATTCAGAAATCCCGGATCGGTATAGAATAGATTTTGCATCGGGTCGGAAATGGAAATATTCGCATTGATATCTCCTATTCTAATTTCAGCGTTTGCAAAAGACATAAACAGTGCAAAAATCAGTATAAACAACATTGATTTTTTCATATATCCTCCTCGCTCAAATCAATATATCTGTTACGAAAATCGTTAAACCTAGGTAGAACCCTTACAATGGACACTAATCCAACAAGATAAAAAAGGGAAGAAAGTATAATATCCAATGAGATTAAATAATACACAAAACCTAATATGGAAGGTATCACGGCAATGGAGAGAAGCAAAATCATCGCATTCAAATACCTCGACGAATAATGCACTATCCCCTTTACCGCTCCTATAATCGTGTTTAATCTGCGCATTAGTATGGCAACGGTATAGTATTCTATCACCGAAAGAATGATAAAAACCAGAGAAATCGTTCTGAAAAAAGTTTTACTTAATTTCGATGTCTCTAAAATTGTTTCTATCTTTCCCCCCATAAAATGAGAAAAAATAAGCATAATACCAAACAAAAAAAACGGTTCAATTAAAAATACGAAGTATGTTATCTTAATTTTATGAAACTCTTTTTTGAGTTCCGTGTTTATGTTTTCAACTTTCCCCGTTTCCATTATTTTTCTTTCCGTTGCTATTATTCCCTTCATAACAGAGGTTTATCAGCGTCTCGGTATCTGTTTCGGCCAGGCATATAAAGCTATCCGAAGCACCATAATAGATTTTTATAGAATTGTCTTCTTCCTGAATGGCTCCGCAAGTGAAAACGACATTTTCAATATCTCCTATTCTTTCATATTCTGCTTTAGGTGTCAATATCGGGATATTTGTTCTTCCCAGGATTTTCTCCGGATGCTCAAGATCCAGCAGAACAGCTCCGAGTTTGTAAATCCCGCCCTTTGCCGTATCTTTTACTCCATGATAAATTTCCAACCATCCATAGGGGGTTTTAATGGGCACAGCTCCCGCTCCTATTCTGTCCGAATCCCATTTTCCCCACCTCGGTGTCATTAAAATTTTATAATCGCCCCAATATTTAAGATCATCGGAATAGCTGAGCCACATATTCGCTTTATACCCTGACATGGGTCTATCTATACGAACATATTTTCCATTGATTTTTTCGGGAAAAATGACACAATCTTTATTTGATGGCAATGATACGGGTCCCAATTTCTCAACTTTTACGAAATCCTTTGTTCTTGCTAATGACACAAGAGGATCATACCTCGAGTATGCCGTATATGTAATGTAGTAATATCTCCCCATTTTTGTTATTCGGGGATCCTCTATTCCGAGATTCTCATATTGGGCAAAGGGACCTGTTTTCGAGGGGAAAATAAGCGGCTTTTTATCAATCTTAAAATCAAACCCCGTCTTACTTCGCGCAACGTAAAGTTGTGAAAAATTCTCCAACATCTCTACTCTTACCAACAGGATATACTCATCACCGTGTTTTATAGCTCCCGCATTAAATACGGTATTGCATCTTTCCGGTATCATGTCCGGTGTAATTATCGGGTTGTTAATATATCGCTTGGCAACTTCATGTTTATCATAATCGTATTCTAGCATAAATCCTCCGTCTATTCACTGTCTTCATTAGATTCTATAGCCGTCAATTGAATTACATCAAGAAGAGAAAGCATATATGCCAAAAGACTCTCCGCTCCCTGATTTAGACTTTTTCCATTGGGGGTCAAACCATCGGAACACCCACCGGTTCTAAAATCATACATAGATGTATTTTTATCGTTAAGCCCTAAAAACCAATTAAATGCCGTTTTCATTTTCATCAAATACTCCGGTTTTTCATAAATAGCATATGCAGTACGCAACATCTCAATGGTTGCCATTGCATCAATCGGTTGCTGGTCGAAGTTAGCCCTCTTCTTCCCCTTTCGATACCATCCGTTGGAACCGATCAGAGAGAGATGACCGTTTTTGAATGTTTCCTTTAAGAGAAATTCCATTGAATCAAGAGCGGTATTTATGTACTCAACATTTACTACGACTTCATACGCCAGCATAAGAGATTTCGGAATCAAACCGTTTGAATAGGCAAGCACCGGCTCAAACCAATGCCAATCCGACGTTGATTGAGTCTTATAATGGTGAACAATCTTATCCGCAAGCAATTTTATCCCCTTTCTTATGGATGTTGCACCGGGGAATCGTTTATTGTAGTAATAAAGTCCGATAAGGGCAAGAGCGCTTCCCCTCAAGTTTAACTCTTCAATATGAGGTAATGCTCTGTCAAAATTATTCTTGGCTACAGGTGTAATCCAATCGGGAGCATATTTCATTACATAACCGAGCCCCCAAAGAGCTCTCCCGAATGAATCGTCGGATCCTACTTCGTCGAGAAATTCTCTGTTGTAACTTAGAAAATTGTGAAAACGGCCATCCAATCTTTGCATATGAACCACAAAAGAGAG
>QNBC01000063.1 GCA_003641665.1 candidate division TA06 bacterium | reverse complement strand
TTCATCATAATAATCGTATGTGTTCCATATGATGAGATCCGCAGTTTTCATAAGCTGTAGAGAGGGACCGTTCTCGGAAGCGCTGTCCGTAGGGCCAAACCAGTAAAGATTACTGTCTCCGACTATGTTTCCAAGCGGCGTGTACCAAATCGGATCCGGATGATAAGGAGCTCCGTATCCCTCCGCATCCTCTACATACAATACCTTGAAATGTCTGGCATTGCTATATACGGTCACCGTATCATTGCTTGCGTTCGTATCTGTATTTGCGGTGTAAACCATTGTTTTGTATGTATGGCCTAAAACAAATTCCACCGAACCGAATGAGACATCCGTACTGTCGGAAGGGAAAAGATTGCTCACAAAACTTGAATCGAGAAACATCAAATCTCCCGTTACTGAATCCGTGACTGTCGCATATACCTCGAAAGAATAGGTGCTGCTGCCGTAATTGAAGAATCTACCCTTAACCACCACGACTCCCGAATCGTTAAATCCCGGACAAGGAGATAGAATCGTATCTACACCGACATCAACCGACGGCTCTACATTCGTATAAACAAAACTCGTGTCATTGGACGAATGCCCATCGGCAAGATCGGTATAAACTGTTATCTTATACGCGTGATTGGCTTCAACAAGTAAAGAATCAAAAGAAACGGTTGTAGAATCGTATTTTGACAAATAGGATACACTCGTAGTATCAACTAGAGAAAACCCGCTTGTTGTATCATAAACCGTTTCAATAACATTAAAATTCGAATCGGCGAATTCCCCGAAATTTACAACCTCCGCGGAAGGATGGATATATCCCGCATATACACTTGCAGAGGGGGAAACAATTCTACTAACTCCGAAGTCAATGGAAGGAATATATTTTATTATATAATAGGTAGGAACAGATATATCAACCGATGAAAGCACATAAATGTCATCATATTCGTCCGTCCCTATTCCCACACCGATTGCTCCGTTGCCATTTACACTTGTTGTATCTTCCCATAAAATATTAAAAATCGAATCCATTTTTATTGCATACAGACATGTCGGAGAAGACGAGTTTATTGTTCCTACAAAGTATACATATCCCGAACCGCTAACACAAACATCACTTCCCGTAACATTTGAAACGGAATCCGTTCTGATTTCATTTCCCGATGGAGAAAATTTTCGTATGAAAGAATAACTCGCATTATTATATATAATCACGGCATTCCCAAATTCATCGGCTGCAACTCTCCTCGAATCGCTGCCGTCCGCAATCTTAAAATTCCATCTTAAACTTCCGTCACTATTAATGGAAGCTAAGAAAATAGAATTGCTCGTATCTCCGTATATAGTTCCTATAGCATATAGATAGCCCGAATCACTGTACGCTATGCCGTTTATCCTGCTGTTAATCGTATCGATTAAAGTATCTTGCCAGATTACATTACCGATAGAATCGTATTTTACTATAAAAGCATTATGTAAGGTGTCCGAAGGTGAAATGTAACCTGCCACATATATATTTCCGCTGCCGTCCGTTACTACATCCTCGGCAGTGTTGTCATTTACACTTCCTATGGAATCCGTCCATAACAAATTACCCGACGAGTCGTATTTTGCCGTAAGAAATATATGACCGGCAGACCTGTAACCGTTTCCCGCAACGATTACGTTGTCCTCCCCGTCCAAGGCTATCCCGTTGGCATGCTCATCATGCGAATTATTTGAAATAAAATATTTTTCCCATAAAACACTTCCCGTTGGTGACACCCGAACCGTTGCAAAGTTATACTCGCTAATTCCGTCGGATTGAAAACCGGTGGCAAATAAGTTTCCAAGAGAATCAACGGCAATCGCCTTGGTATAAGCATTATGATAATTTGTAACATTCTCCTGCCAAGAAACCGTATAAGCGTTCAAAGAAACAAAAAGAAGCAATGATGATAGCAAAAACAGTAAGCGCTTCATAAATACCTCCTTTTTTTATATAAAAGTATTCTATAATAAATCTGTTTTTTTGTCAAAAACGGTAAATTCTGCCATAAAAACAAAAATCACTTAAAAGAATTCTTTACTAAAACATACTAAGGAAGAAATTTTATTTTTTGCCGAACATATCCCTGATCAATGATTGATATTTTTTTCTTATTACGCTTCTCTTAATTTTCAATGTTTCCGTCAATTCATCCCCGACCTTAAATCCTTCTGGCAGGATCTTGAAATGCCTGATTTTTTCAAACGGTTTAAACCCGGATTCTTCGTTTATGAGTTTATTTAATTCTTCCTTTATCTTTTTCCCGATAACGGTATTTTCAAGATCCTTTATCGTATCGCCTATCTCTCTCCTCAAGTATTCTTCATTCAATGTTATAAGGGCACCGAGATCCTTCTCATCCTGTCCGATAACCACAACATTGGATATAATGTCCGATTCCATTAATTTCCTTTCAATCGGTGTCGGTTCCACGTTTTCTCCGCTTAGCAAAACAATCGTGTCTTTGGCTCTACCGACAATTATCAATTCTCCTCTCTGCGTCATAATCGCAAGATCCCCCGTATTAAGCCAACCGTCTTTATCCAGAACCTTTTCCGTTGCTTTTTTATTCTTATAATAACCTTTCATAACCTGAGGGCCCTTCACATAGAGTATTCCCTTTTCCCCTTTCGGAACAGGTTTTCCCTCTTCATCGAGAATTTTTACTTTCGTTTCCGTAAAGGGGGGACCAACTGTATGCAAAACATTATGATCAATATGCCGTCCGGATATTCCCGGGGAAGTCTCCGTTAACCCGTAGGCTTCAAGTATATTTATACCGATAGCATTAAAAAAGTTATCTATATACGGAGGTAATGCTCCGCCACCGCTGAAAGCAGCTTTTAACCTCCGCGCCACCTTTTTCCTTATCGGATGAAACATCTCGGCAGCTAATAATTTAAACGGTAAAAGAAGCCAAACTAAAATGAGCGCTTTTTGTGCCTTGACAAGAGTTTTTAAAAAGGATTCGGGCTTAATAACCGTGTCCCTTCTAAACAATATTCTTATACTGTTTTCAAAGGCAAGGGAAATATTCAACATTATGAAAAATATCGCTTTTTTTAACGGCTTTTCTTTTTTTACCTTATCTATGATGTTTCTGTATACCATTATCCATATTCTCGGGACACAAGATATTAACGTAGGAGCTTCATGCTCCAAATCGTAAACAAAATGTTTTATGTCCGTGTAAACCTGTAATGCTCCCCTTGAAAACGTACAATACTCAAATGTTCTCTCGTAAACATGCCAAACGGGTAATATGGAGAGGGTTTTTTCCTTCGAACCGTCTCGAATCTTAAGCAATGGGGTTATCGCCCTTATATTATGTAACAAATTGCCGTGAGTCAACATAACTCCCTTGGGCCATCCGGTCGTCCCCGATGTATAGATTATTGTGGCGAGGTCATCTGTTTTTATGTTCACTTTCCCTACCTGTCCCACCCCTCTTACGGATTTTCCTTTTTCAATAATATCGTCAAAAGACAAAAAACCCTCGCATTTTTCAATCGTTATTATTCGTTTCTTAGCTATGACCTTAAAAAGATCCGGGGATAATTTTTTTAATAACTTACAATTCTCAAGAATTACAAATCGTGAATCCGAGTGTTTTGCAATATATAATAGTTCCTTTTTTGTTGAATCGGTTCCTCGCGGGACATCGACCGCTCCGAGAGACAAAATCGCAAGATCCGCTATTATCCATTCCACTCTGTTATCCGAAAACAGGGCAACATGATCGTATTGTTTAACGCCTATTAAATGCAATCCTTGTCGGAAATAGCGGACAGCTTCAAATAACTCGGCATATGTAATCTTTGAAAAGTGTCCGTTTATCCTATACTTATGAGAATAATTACCGGAATATCGGTTCCCCGCTGCTTCAAGTACTTCATAAACGGATTTCATAATATAAATCTACTACATTTTTAAATATTAATCAAGTGAAACTGAAAAATGCCGAGAGCCGGACTTGAACCGGCACGGAGTTAACCTCCAGCGGATTTTAAGTCCGCTGCGTCTGCCAATTCCGCCATCCCGGCATGTTGATTCTGGAGGCGGCAACCGGAGTCGAACCGATAAATAGCGGTTTTGCAGACCGCCGCCTTACCGTTTGGCTATGCCGCCACACCGCTATGCCACTTTATGGAGCGGGAGACGGGAGTCGAACCCGCGACGTTCACCTTGGCAAGGTGACGCTCTACCACTGAGCCACTCCCGCTCAATTCCGAGTTATTATAATGTAATGTTATAATTTTGTCAATATTAAGAATTGCCTCTTAAAAAATTTAAGGAAAAGGTAATTTAAAGCAATGGAAAGAATATTTTGGAACTGTTTGTAAGTGATTATTCCATGAATTTATATTTAAAAGAAAGGAAAGCATTGGTGAGAAAAGTGACAAACTGATATGAAAAAGGAGCTGAAAAAGCAGAGAGAATAATTTAAGACATATAAAAGAAGACTTTTCTTGTTTTAAACTCGCTTTCAATATCTCTGATATCTCAATATGAATTTTGAATGTCAAAGGGGCAATTCCCGAATAACATGCATCATCACTATGAATTCTTGGTTTTCCACGTTTATATCTGTTATATATCTATACCTGCCCTCCGGAACTTTAGGGCAAGTGAACCTATCTACCCTTTTCATAATATTATCTTTGACATAAGCATAATTTTATTTTATATTTGAATATGGATTAGTTTATAACAATATATAAAAAAGAGGTAATAATGGAAATTACATTCTACGGAGCAACAAAAGAGGTAACAGGCTCTAAACATTTAGTTACAATTAACGGTGTAAACATAATGCTCGATTACGGAATGCATCAAGGCAAGCGTTCGGTGGCAACGGAACTGAATAAAAGAATTCCCGTAAATCCCAAAAATATTGATTTTTTAATTTTATCACATGCCCATATCGATCATTCCGGACTTCTCCCTCTATTAGTGAAAAACGGGTATAAGAACAGAATATTTACCACAAAAGCTACAAAGGATTTAATAGATATTATGCTCCGAGATAGCGGTCATATACAGGAAATGGATGTCGAATATATAAACAGGAAAAAAGCAAAGAGGGGAGAACCTCTTGTTGAAGCGCTTTATACTGTTAGTGATGCGGAAGATGTCATGCCCCTTGTTCATGGTGTTAAGTACTATGAAAAAGTGAAGCTTACCGATGATATAGCTTTTACATTCTTTGATGCTGGACACATACTCGGCTCCGCTCAATTACTGTTAGAGTATCAGGAAAACGGAACGATAAAGAAACTTCTTTTTACCGGAGATCTCGGCAGGCAAAACCTTCCTATCATAAGAGATCCGGATATAATAGAAAAAGTCGACACAATGATAAGCGAATCAACTTACGGTGGTAGACTCCATGGCGATATAACAGATGTATCGGCAAGGTTTAAAGAAATCATACTGAGAACATATAAACGTGGGGGAAAAATCGTTATTCCTTCATTTTCCGTGGGCAGAACACAGGAGGTTGTTTACGAACTAAACAAATTGGTCGAATCCGGGGAAGTCCCCGTAATGCCGGTTTATGTGGACAGTCCTCTTTCTGTAAATGCAACAGATGTCTTCAGAAAACATCGGGAATGTTTTGACGATGAAACCTGGGAATTAATAAACAACCATGATGATCCCTTCGGCTTTAAGCGATTGACATACATCAGAGACGTTGAAGAATCCAAAAAGCTTAACGAGAGTAATAAACCATGTATAATAATTTCCGCTTCCGGTATGTGCGAAGCCGGTCGTATAAGACACCACTTAAAACATAATATTTCAGACAAAAAGAATACAATTATGATTGTCGGTTACATGGCAAGAAACACTCTGGGGAGAAGAATCCGTGAAGGAGAAAAGGAAGTTAAAATTTTCGGAGAAGTTTACCCTGTAAATGCCGAAGTAGTTATTTTCGACGAATTTAGTGCCCATGGCGATCAAAGGGATCTTGTAAAACACATTAAATCGGCATCTCCCAAAGAGCTATTTCTCGTGCACGGAGAGGAAACTCAAATCGAGGCATTGCAGGCAAAGGTCATTGAAACCGTTGAAACAACGACCCACATTCCAGATTATGGCGAATCTTTCAAACTATAAGAAATACAAGGAAATTTTCAAAGACTACATCCTTACCGAAAGAAGCCTTTCAAAGAATAGCGTAGAGGCATATATAAAAGACATAGAACAGTTATTGGCTTATGTGCAAAATCGACATATAGATGCAGAATTAATTGAAAATTACTTCATCGAACTTACAAAAAAACATTTTCTTGCAACATCGGTAAGTAGAAAAATCTCTTCGGTACGGGCATTTTTCCTTTTCTTATACGAAGAGGGATACATTGATAATGACCCTGCATCAAATCTTAGCCCTCCCAAAATTATGAGAAAATTGCCCGACGTTTTAAGTCAACGAGAAGTTATAAAATTGCTCGATAGTTGCGACACATCCACAAACAAGGGTATTCGCGATAGGGCAATGTTGGAAACAATTTACGGCGCGG
Organism: candidate division TA06 bacterium; assembly: GCA_003641665.1. Lineage (GTDB taxonomy): Bacteria > Hydrothermota > 32-111 > QNBC01 > QNBC01 > QNBC01. The sequence continues at coordinate 3,552 of QNBC01000063.1, read as the reverse complement.
GACTTCGCATAAGTGAACTCATTAATTTAAAAATTTCAGATATCGATTTCAACGAATCTTTAATAAGAATATTTGGAAAAGGGAGCAAAGAAAGAATCGTCCCCATAGGGCAATACGCAATAAAGTATATGAAGCTTTATCTAAACAATGTTCGAAGACACTTGAAATTTTCTCTTTATTCTGATATACTTTTTTTAAATATGAATGGAAAACCTCTTTCGCGAATGGGTTTTTGGAAAATATTAAAGTATTATACGCAAAAGTCTGGCATTAAGAAACATGTATCTCCCCATACACTCAGACATAGTTTTGCTACCCATCTTCTCGAAGGAGGAGCAGATTTGCGTTCTGTGCAGGAGATGCTCGGCCATTCGAATATTGTAACAACAGAGATATATACACACGTTGACCGCGAGTATCTCAAAGAAACATTAAAACTTTATCTACCAAGAGGATGATATGTTTAAACCAAAAAAGAGGAAGAAAAAAAAGAGTAAAGGAAAATCAACCACAGATAATAAATCCATCGAAAAGAGTTCAAAAGAAAACGATAAAAAATCGATACTCGAAAAGCTCCGTCAAATTGCAGCAGAGGAAATAGAAGAAAATACTCCCGAAGAAACGATATCTGAAAAAGAAGAAAAAGCGGAAGATGTGGTTCCGGATATAGAATCCATTGAAATGGATTTAATGGATTTAACAGACAATCTGGACAATATAATGTCAGATATGGAAACGAAAGAATCCGCTCCTCCCGGTGAAGAAAAGCAAGAAATAGCAGAAACAGGAACAAACGATGAGTCCTTAGAGGAGCAGATCGACCAAATAAAGGAAGAGTTGGAAGTTGCGAACAAAGATATGGAAAATATCATAGCGGAGGGAGAGAACGAAACATCCGAAACCACCGAAGTGGCGGAATCGGCAGAAGAGAAAGCAGAAGTTCCTGCGAAAGAAAAAATTCTTGAAGAGAGCGAACAGGAAAAATCTCCTATCGAAACAACTAAAGAAAAAGAACTTGCTCCTGAAGCGAAAGAAGGAGAAATAGAAAATGAATCAATAAAACTGACAGCGATAAGAGAAGAAATTAAAAATTTAAGCAATCAAAAGAACCGAGAAGAAGATGAAATAGAGCTTTTAAGACAGCAAAAATCCGAATTAGAAGACGAACTCGCAAAAAATGAAGAACAACTTAATAAACTGAATGAAAATATACAGAACCTTAACAAGGAAAATGATAGGATAAAATCCGAGAATAGGAAACTTGAAAAAGCTCTAAGTGAAAGAAAGAGCGAGATTGAAGAACTGGAAAGTAAAATAGAAACCGCCGAATCTAAAATAGAAAAATATGAAAAACAGCTGGAATCGATAAAGAAAGAAATTGCAGATAAGCAAGCTGAGTATGAAACAGTCAAAGAGAACAGTGAAAAGGCAATTTCCGAAATGAATGAAAAAAAACAAGAGGAGATAAATGAACTCAATTTAAAACTTGAAGAATTAAAGACGGAAATAGATAAGAAAAACGGTGAATTAGAAGGACTTGAAGACAACATCGCAAAACAAATGACAGCAGCATTTGAAGTCAGTGAAAAGGAACAGGAACTTGAAACACTAAATCAATCACTGCGTGATACCGAAAAAACAATTAAAGAAAAAGAAGCACACCTGAAAGATCTACAATCCGACATCAGAGAATCGGAGGAGAGAAATAAATCTCTTTTAGCAGAAAACAACCAAATTGAAACCGAAATAGACAAAAACAAGAAATTCTTAAAAAAGCTAAATGACGAAATCAAAGAAGCTGAAAATACTCTCGATAAGAACAAAGGGGACATCGATAATGCGGAAGCATCTCTCCGTAATATGAATCGAGATATTAAAAATCTCGAGAAACAGCAATCCAAATTAGAAAAAGAGATATCAAAACTCGAGGCAAAACAGAAAAAATTGCAGGAAAATAACGAGTCACTACAAAATGACAACAAGGAATTATCTTCCCAGATAAAGGAAAAGAAAGCCGAATTAGCATCTCTTGATAAAGAACTTACCGATATGAATAACCAAATCAATTCCAAAAATAGCGATTTAGAGTCTTTAAACAACGAAATTGAGACATCAAACAGTAAAATAGAAAATCTGAATAAGGAAATCCGTGACAAACAAGATGAGTTGGAAAATATAAGCAGTAAAATTGAAAAATCCAAATCGATTCTGTCCGAAATTTCCGAGAAAATCGAAAACGAGAAGAGCAAATCCAAAGAAATAGAGAAACTGCTAAATGAAATTGATAAACTGAACAGTGAAAAAACGGAAATAGGAAACGATTTAGCGGAATTAATCGAGGAGAAAGAGAATATTACTTCGGAATTAAACTCCTTAAAAAAGCAATATGAAAAATCACATAAAGAATTGGAAAAACTTCAGAAATCTATTGTAGAAAATAGAGATGTTAGTAAAGAGCTTGATGAAGAGAGGGGCGAATTAGAACTCGTTAAGAGAAACCTTGAAACCTTCAAGGCGGAAAGCAGAGAGATAGAAAAACAGCTAAAAATAAAATATAAAGAGTATGACGAACTTAATCAAAAATACAATTCGCTTAATCAGGAAATTCAGAATCTCAACAAAGTCAGAGAAGGGGAATTAGAGGTTATATCCGCAAATAAAGAAGAATCATTACAAAAATTCAATATGGAAATTGCGGATAGAAAGAAGGAGCTCGAAAGAATCAATAGAAATATAAGTAATGCGAGAAACACACTCGAAAAAATAGAAATAATGCGAAAGAAAATTGAAAATATAATTAATACGAGAAAACAAGAGGAAATCACCCTATCTCAGGAAATTCTAAAGAAAAAAGAAGAATTGAGAAAAGCGGAGGAGAATATCTCCGACAAGAAATTGCAAGAAGTAGCTTCCATTCAATCTGATATAACAGCTCTTGAAAGTGAGAAAAACATGTTGCAAAACAATGTTAGGGAATTGCAGGGAAAAGCTATCAGCCTGAGGGATATACTGCAAAAGAGCATAGGAAACATCAATAAATTAAAAGAAGCCCGAGAGTTACTAACAAGAGAAATAAGAAAAAAGAAAGAAGAACTCGATTCTTTGAATCGAAATATCAAAAATGCCAAAGAAAACAAAACTGAAATAGATACGGAAGAGGGCAACATACTTTTCTGATGTTGCCCTCTCAATATTAAATTAATATTAATCCTGCTTCAAACTAATTTTTAAAGAAAACCCTGGAGCCTATAGTAGTTGCATCTCCTCTTGTTGTTGTAACTGTGATATCGTAGAATTTTCCGGATGACAGTGTATCACTTGCCGATCCGTCACAGTTGAATTGCACCGAAGTATCTATTGCCGTCGTATCACTGATTGTAATATCATAATTCCAAATCGTCGTTGTATCCGAGCCATTTAACAGAAATACATGGATATCGGTAATCGTACCTACAATTTTGTTCCATGTTATTGAGAAATCGTTTGCGTTAACCGTATCAACAGGAGAATAGATCTGAAGATATGGTAAAAATTCTATGGAATAGATGTTTA
>QNBC01000062.1 GCA_003641665.1 candidate division TA06 bacterium | reverse complement strand
CCTTTCTTCGATAACACTTTCGTCATCGCTGCCGTTAATGTAGTCTTACCATGATCTACATGGCCTATCGTCCCTACATTTACATGCGGCTTCGTTCTTTCGTACTTCTCTTTTGCCATATTATTATACCTCCATAATTGTTTGCAAATTTTCAGGCTTCATAATAATAAAAATTTTAAGATATGTCAACAGGTTCCTGCAATTTTATATGATCCCGAACTTCTCTTTTAGCGTTTTCTCAACAGTAGGATCAACTTCCTGATAGTGATCAAACTGAATTGAGCTAACCGCCCTACCTTGAGAAGCGGATCTTAAATCGGTTGCATATCCAAAAAGTTCGGAAAGAGGTACAAAACCTGAAATTACTTGAGCATCTTTTCTATTTTCAATATGCTCGAGCCTGCCTCTTCTCCGATTCAAATCGCCGATAATATCTCCGACGTATGCTTCAGGCGTTATTATTTCCACCTTCATTATTGGTTCTAAAAATACCGGGTTGCCCTTTTTACAGGCCTCCTTTGTTGCCATAATTGCTGTGACCTTAAACGACAAAGCACTGGAATCAACTTCATGATACGAACCGTCGATTAATTCACATTCCACGTCTATTACCGGGAATCCCGCAAGAGGACCCGTCTCCAATGCTTCCTTTACCCCTTCTTCCACTGCGGGGATAAATTCTTTGGGAATAGCACCGCCAAATATCTTATTGATAAACTTAAAACCGCTACCTCTTTCTCCGGGCCTGAAGATCATCTTTACATGTCCGTACTGGCCTTTCCCTCCGGTTTGCTTACTGTAACGTTTATCAACAGTTACTTCCTCTTTTATTGTCTCTTTATAGGCTACTCGGGGTTGTCCTATGTTCGCTTTAACGCCAAACTCTCTCATTAATCTGTCTATAATTATCTCCAAATGTAATTCACCCATACCCGAAATTAGAGTTTGTCCCGTTTCCTGATCCGTATGAACTCTAAATGTGGGATCCTCATCCACCACCTTATGTAAGGCTTCGAAAAGCTTGTCCTGATCCGCTTTCGAGCGTGGCTCAATCGCAATTGATATAACAGGTTCAGGGAATATAAGCGTCTCAAGCGTTATGGGATGTTTGAAGTCGGAAATAGTGTCCCCGGTTTTAAAATTCTTGCCGCCAAATATTGCTACGATTTCCCCCGGCCCGGCCTCTTCCAATTCCTTTTTCTTTTTAGCATGCATTTCGAAAACCTTCGAAACCCTCTCGGATTTTGCTATTCTCGAATTGTAAACTCTCATACCCGGCTTTAGACTTCCCGAATAAATCCTCGTGTAAGCCAGTTTACCGACAAACGGATCGGTAACGATTTTAAATATTAAACCGCAAAAAGGATCGTTTTTATCGGCTTTTCTGTGTACTTTCTCACCGGTGTTTACATCGATACCATCAACAGGGGGAACATCAAGTGGAGAAGGAAGATAATCCACAATGGCATCTAATAATTTTTGCACACCTTTGTTTTTAAAAGAGGATCCGGCAAGAATTGGGACAATTGTTTGTTCAATTGTTCCTTTTCTTATCGCCCTTTTAATTTCGTCTTCCTCTATTTTTAGCCCTTCAATGAATTTCTCTGCTATATCGTCATCAATCATGCTTAATTCTTCAAGTAAAATCTCCCTGTATTTACTCGCTTCATCAACCATATCCTCGGGGATTTCTATCTCATCGTAGGTTGCGCCGAGCGTCTCGCTATGCCAGATATACGCCTTCATCCGTACAAGATCGATTATCCCCGTAAAGTACTCTTCCTTTCCCACTGGGATTTGGATTCTCACGGGGTTCGAGGATAATCTTTCACGAATCATATTGACGACATTGTCAAAATCCGCCCCCGTTCTGTCCATTTTATTCAAATATGCTATACGGGGTACATTGTATTTATTTGCTTGCTTCCATACGGTTTCCGATTGCGCTTCGACCCCCTCCACTGCGGAAAACAATCCCACAGCACCATCTAATATTCTCAGGGAACGTTCGACCTCAACGGTAAAATCCACATGTCCCGGGGTATCAATTATATTTATTTTATGATCTTTCCAATAACACGAAGTTGAAGCGGATGTAATTGTGATACCACGTTCTTTTTCCTGGATCATCCAATCCATCGTAGCAGCACCGTCATCCACCTCACCAATCTGGTGAACTCTTCCGGTATAATAGAGTATTCGCTCCGTTGTTGTCGTTTTCCCCGCATCGATATGAGCCATTATACCGATATTTCTAATCTTTGTTATTGGAGTAGAATTCATACGCTTTATACTCTGAAATGAGCAAATGCCTTGTTAGCCTCTGCCATTCTATGTGTATCTTCCCTTTTCTTAAATGCAGCTCCCTCTTTTTTACTTGCCGCTATAATTTCACCGGCAAGTTTTTTCATCATCCCTCTTTCGTTTCTGTTTTTTGCTGCCGTTAAAATCCATCTGATTGCAAGGGTGAGTTTTCTGTCGGGAGATACTTCCATAGGGACCTGATATGTTGCTCCGCCGATCCTTCTCGGTTTAACCTCAAGTAACGGTTTCACATTGTTAATAGCTCTTTCAAAGACTTCAAGTCCATCTTCACCGGTATTTTTTGCAACTTCATCGATCATATCGTAAAAAATCTTCTCTGCGACACTCTTCTTTCCCTTTTTTAGAAGAGAATTTATAAATTTTGCGACTAAAACACTGTTGTACTTCCAATCCGGTGATATTTCTCTCTTAGTAGCTCTTTTTCGTCTTGACATACGTTTCCTCCATTATTTCTTAGGTCGTTTGGTACCGTAAAGGGATCTTCCCTGTTTTCTGCCCTCTACACCACTGGTATCAAGCACGCCTCTTATGATGTGATATCTTACACCGGGCAAATCCTTCACTCTACCACCTCTGATCATAACAATAGAATGTTCCTGCAAGTTATGTCCTTCGCCGGGTATATACGCCGTTACCTCAAATCCGTTTGTAAGTCTTACCCTGGCAACTTTTCTTATTGCAGAGTTAGGCTTTTTCGGTGTTGTCGTGTAAACCCTCGTGCAAACACCTCTTCTTTGAGGACATCCCTGAAGTGCGGGAACCTTATTCTTTTTAATGATTTTCTTTCTACCTTTTCTTACAAGTTGATTAAGAGTCGGCATTTTCTTTTCCTCCAATATTTTCATTGTTATCTTCATCTGCTTCCGCTTCTATTTCTGCTTCTTTATCAAAAATATCCTTAGCAATTTTCTGCCACTTCCTGAATCCGGTGCCGGCGGGAATAAGATTACCCATAACTACGTTTTCCTTTATTCCCAGCAACTCGTCGACCCTTCCTTCAATAGCAGCTCTGGCAAGCACTTTTGTTGTTTCCTGGAATGATGCGGCTGAAATAAAACTCTCCGAAGAAATAGATGCTTTTGTTATACCAAGAAGAACAGGCTCAAATACCGCGGGAGTACCACCTTCTTTGATAATTTCCCTATTCTCAATAACAACTTTCTTTTTATCCACAACCATCCCTTCGATATAACCCGTGTCTCCGCTCTTTACGATCTTCACCTTTTGCAACATCTGCTTAATTATTGTTTCGATATGTTTATCATTTATTTTTACACCCTGGAAAGCATAAACGGATTTTACATCGTTTACGAGATAGTTACCAAGGCTGAAAACCCCCTTTATACGCAAAATATCATGGGGGTTAACGGGACCTTCACAGAGTTTCTCTCCGGCATTTATCCTTTCCCCGTCATGAACATATAGATGTCTGCCGTAGGGTATCTTATACTCTTTCTCCTCGCCTTCGAATCCTTCGATAATGATTTTTCTAGAACCTCTTCTTGAAGGACCGAATTTAACAATACCGTTTATATCACTTACAATGGCGAAATTCTTCGGTACTCTCGCTTCAAATAGTTCTGATACACGAGGCAACCCTCCGGTAATATCAACGGATTTACCGGCCTCTTTTGTTAGTTTAACAACAGGATCTCCGGGATATACCTTCTGGCCGTCTTTAACAATGAGATAGGCACCTATGGGAAGTGCATAACCACCCAATTTCTCGCCATTATCGTTGTAAATATCAATCTCAGGCATTAGGATTTTTTCCCTGTGCTCGATTATTCTGAAGCTCTTATTTCCACTTACAATCTCTTCCTTCAATGTTACTCTCGGCTTGATATCTACAAAACGCACCGTACCTTCATACTCGTTAATTATGTATGTATTGTATGGATCCCATTTGTATATGATGGTTCCCATCTTTACCTTGTCTCCGTTTTTAACAAGCAACTTGGCACTGTACGGTATATCGTATTCGACTTCTTTGTTTTCCGATATAAAACGGATTTTACCTTCTCGTGAAGTAACAATGGTTTCACCGTTTTTATCCTTAACGCTTCTCACCTTAAGAAGTTTTATCTTACTGTCAAAAGGAGCACGAATAATGGGCTGTTCCGTAATTCTGGATGATGTCCCACCTGTATGAAAGGTCCTAAGCGTCAACTGGGTCCCCGGTTCTCCGATGCTCTGTGCAGCCATAACACCTACGGCTTCTCCCACCTCAACGAGTTTTCCCGTAGCGAGATTTCTACCGTAACATTTTCTGCATACACCTCTCTTTGATTCACATGTAAGAACCGATCTAATCTTCACCTCTTCTATACCGCTTTCCTCGATTGCCTTTGCAATATCATCCGTGATTTCTTCATCCTCTTTAACGAAAACCTCTTTCGTTATGGGATGAATGACATCCTCTGCAGCGTATCTTCCGGCAATTCTTTCCGATAAACTCTCTATAACTTTACCTGTTCCCGGCTCCACAAGCGCTTTTCTTTTTATACCGAGAATCGTACCGCAATCTTCTTCCGTCACGATTATATCTTGGGCGACATCAACCAAACGTCTTGTCATATAACCTGCTTCCGATGTCTTGAGAGCAGTATCCGTAAGCCCCTTTCTCGCTCCGTGCGTGGATATAAAGTACTCGAGCACTGTCATCCCTTCTTTAAAATTAGAGATAATCGGTGTTTCTATAATTTCCTTACCAGTTAACTTCTTTTGCGGTCTTTGGATAAGTCCGCGCATTCCGGCAAGCTGTTTTACCTGATCACCGCTACCTCTCGCTCCGGAATTCCACATCATGAAAATAGGATTAAATCCGTCTCTATCCTTTTTCATGTTCTTTTCCATTTCCAAAGCAATTTTGTTAGTTGTATCCGTCCATTTATCGATAATTATATTGTAACGCTCTTTCTCCGTGATAAGCCCTTTATTATATTTTTCGTTTATCAAATCCACTTCGGCAAAAACCTTCTTGAGAATATTTTTCTTCCCTTCGGGTACTTTTATATCATCTACGCCGAAAGTGAGTCCGGATTTGGTTGCATATTTATAACCCATATCCTTGATGTTATCAAGGAGTTTTACCGTTTTGTAAATCCCGATGGAAAAATACGCCTTTTTAACTATTCTTGCAAGAGCCTTTTTATCGAGAAGTTCGTTCAAAAATCTCATCTCTTCGGGTAAAATTTCATTAAAAAATACCCTGCCCGCCGTAGTATCTATAAACTCGCCATTAAATTTATACTTGATGCGAGCATGAATATCGATAGCTCCCGAATCCACAGCAAAATGCAGTTCATTCACATCGTCAAAGTACTTTCCTTCACCTTTTGCATTGGGTTTCTCTTTTGTAAGATAATAACAACCGAGAACAATATCCTGTGTCGGGGAAACTACCGGCTCACCGTTAGCGGGTTTAAGAAGATTATTCGCCGATAACATTATGGTACTTGCTTCCAATTGTGCTTCGAAGGAAACGGGTAGATGAATTGCCATCTGGTCACCGTCGAAATCGGCATTAAATGCAACGCAAACAAGCGGATGTAATTTAATGGCTTTCCCTTCAACGAGAACAGGTTGAAATGCCTGAATTCCCAAACGATGCAATGTCGGTGCCCTATTCAGAAGAATAGGATGATCCTTCACAACATTCTCGAGTATTTCCCATACCTCCGGAGCATTCTTTTCGAGTAACTTCTTAGCCCCTTTGATGCTGGAAGCATAATTTTTCTCTTCCAATTTTCTTATTATAAAAGGTTTGAAAATCTCGAGAGCAATTACCTTTGGCAGTCCGCACTGATAAAGTTTAAGTTCCGGACCAACTGCAATTACGGAACGAGCGGAATAATCAACTCTTTTGCCGAGCAGATTTTGCCTAAATCTTCCCTGTTTACCCTTTAAGTTATCAGATAGAGATTTTAAAGGCGTACCATTTCTTTGTTTTATAGGCCTTGTCCTTCTTGCATTATCGATTAGTGCATCAACCGCCTCTTGCAACATACGCTTCTCATTTCTGAGTATAAGATCAGGCGTGTTAATCTCCATCATGTGTTTCAACCTGTTATTCCTCGTTATCACACGCCTATAAAGATCATTCAGATCGCTGGTAGCATATCTACCGCCTTCAAGCGGAACCAATGGTCTCAAATCGGGAGGAATAACAGGTAATACCGTAAGAATCATCCATTCCGGTCTATTTCCCGATTTTGCAAAAGCTTCTACAATCTGGAGTCGCTTCAACATCTTTTTCTTTTTTTCTATCGAATTCTCTAACTTCAGTTCCGTTTCCAATTCCGCACTCAATTCGTCGAGATCAATCTCTGCTAGAAGCTTCCGGATTCCCTCGCCTCCCATCAGTGCTTCGAACTCAAATCCTTGTTCTTTTAGTTCATTGTAACGGGATATTTTTATCACATCACCGACTTTCAAATCCGTATTTCCCGAATCGGTTATAACATACGAATCGTAATACAGAACACGAACTAAATTAGTAGTCGGCATATTGAGAATTAAAGCAATATAACTCGGAGAGGTTCTATAAAACCAGATATGAGCAACCGGTGTTGCAAGGGTAATATGACCCATTCGTTCTCTTCTGACCTTACTTGTAGTAACTTCAACACCGCATTTCTCACAAATTATGCCTCTGTATTTTGCATGCTTGTACTTTCCGCATGCACATTCGTAGTCTTTAACCGGTCCAAAAATTCGCTCGCAGAATAATCCGCCCTTCTCAGGCTTCTGCGTTCTATAATTTATTGTTTCAGGTTTTTTCACCTCACCGTGAGACCACTGTAAGATCGTCTCCGGAGAGGCAAGCCTGAGCGCAATATAATCAAAATCTCCAGGAGATAAAGGTTTTTTTCCAAACTCTAAGTTCATCTTTCCTCCGATTGAGTCTGTTCTTCCTTGCGCAATTCCACATCAATGGCCAAACCGTTCAGCTCCTTCAGAAGAACATTAAATGATGCAGGCAATCCCGGTTCGGGGAAATTTTCCCCTTTTATGATTGATTCATAAAGCTTTGTTCTCCCGGGGACATCATCAGATTTAACGGTAAGCATCTCTTGCAAACTGTAAGCCGCTCCATATGCCTCGAGAGCCCAAACTTCCATTTCACCGAACCTCTGTCCTCCGAATTGAGCTTTTCCACCCAATGGCTGTTGAGTTATCAGAGAGTATGGCCCTGTTGAACGTGCATGAATCTTATCTTCAACCATATGAATCAATTTCATCATATAGATGTAGCCCACGGTTACCCTATCATCAACCAATTCACCGGTAAGTCCGTCATAGATCGGTAACTTACCATCTTCCGGCAATTTTGCCTTTTTTAAATAGGATTTTATCTCATCTATTTCGGCGCCTTCAAAAACAGGTGTCGCAAATTTTATTCCAAGCACTTTACCCGCCCAACCGAGATGCGTCTCCAAAATCTGTCCGACATTCATTCTTGATGGAACTCCAAGGGGATTGAGAATTATATCAACCGGTCTTCCGTCGGGGAGATAGGGCATGTCTTCTATCGGGACCACCCTGGAGATAACCCCTTTATTCCCATGTCTACCAGCCATCTTATCGCCGATTTGAAGATTTCTCTTCTGGGCAACAAGAACCTTAACTCTCTGTAAAGTTCCATAGGGAAGATCATCGCCTACTTCTATTTTTTCCAGCTTAGCATCCGTTTCGGCATGTAACGAATCGATGATTTCATTATATCTCGAAAGGATTTCCATAACCTTTTCGGATTTCTTTTCGACGAACCCCTTCTCGACTACGAGAGAGGTAAGATCCCATCTATCTATGTGCTTTTTACCTATTTTTTGTCCTGCTTTTAAAATTGTGCTGCCATATTTATCTTTTATATCTTTTTTTACCGTAAGTCCCTCAAGGAGATTCGTGAGAATATGTTTTGCTTCTCTTCTGTATTTTGCCTCTTCCTTGTCTCGCGTTTTCTTAATCTCCTCTATCTGTTTTTTTAACTTTCCTTTTGAGCGAGAACCCTTTGAAGCCCTTGAAAGGACCTGTGTTTTAACAACTATGCCATGTACCCCCGGTGGTACCCTAAGTGATGTATCTCTGACATCCGCAGCTTTTTCCTTAAATATTGCTCTTAAAAGTCTCTCTTCAGGCGTAAGTTCGCTTTCTCCCTTTGGAGAAACTTTACCTACCAGTATATCCTCCGGACCTACTTCGGTACCTATTTGAACAATACCATTCTCGTCAAGGTGCATTACGGCTTCGTTGCTTACATTCGGTATTTCACGGGTTAATTCTTCAGGACCAAGTTTTGTCTCTCTGACTTCCGCCTCAAACTCTTGAATGTGTACCGAGGCAAACACATCATCTCTTACGAGCCTCTCGCTTATGATTATTGCATCTTCAAAATTATATCCGTACCACGGCATAAACGCAACAAGGACATTTCTCCCGAGAGCCAACTCTCCGTTATCTACGGATTGCCCGTCAGCGAGCAATTGCCCCTGTTCCACATGTTCGCCTTCATTGACTTTGGGAACCTGGATAATCGACGTATCCTGGTTTGTTCTTTTCATAAATGTAAGTTTGTACCTATCCAATTTATCTATCTCAAAACAATTTTCGTCTAAACCGTCCGGTTCCACAACAATCTCTTTAGAGGTAACCTTAACTACCTTTCCAGCTCTACGGGCAAAAATAGCTGCCTTGGAGTCTCGTGCCACCAACTCTTCCATTCCCGTTCCGACAATGGGAGCTTCCGGCCTCAATAAAGGTACGCTCTGCCTCTGCATGTTAGAACCCATAAGTGCTCTGTTAGCATCATCATGTTCAAGGAATGGAATTAATGTAGCCGCTATACTAACCAATTGAGCCGGAGTTACATCCATGTAGGCAATTTCCTCGACAGTAGTTCTGGGGAAAAATCCTCTCCATCTTGCAAGAACATGTTTTTCCTTAAATGTTCCGTCTTTATTAAGGGGAGCATTTGCCTGGGCTATTTTTACCATCTCTTCCGCATCGGCATCCAGATAATGAATCTCGTCGGTAACTTTACCGTTAATTACTTTTCTATAAGGTGTTTCAATGAGCCCGAGATGATTTACTCTGGCAAGACTCGCCAGCGAAACAATGACACCAATGTTCTGGCCTTCAGGTGTCTCTATAGGACAAATTCTACCATAGTGAGAATAGTGAACATCTCTGACTTCGAATCCTGCTGTTTCTCTCGTCAAACCACCCGGACCCAAAGCCGAGATTCTTCTTTTATGTGTCAACTCTGACAGCGGGTTAATCTGTTCGAGAAACTGACTTAACTGGCTGGTTGTAAAGAAGTTCAGAATTATATTTGAGATAAATCTTACATTTACTAGCTCTTTGGGGCTTATTGTTTCAACATCTTTAAGTAGCATCTTTTCTTTGATGACCTTTGCAGCTTTGGCAAGTGCTATGGAAAATTGATTTTCCAGTAACTCGCCGACTCTTTTTACACGTCTTGACGCGAGACTGTCTATATCATCTGTGGTAGCGTCCGGATCACCTTTTTGTAATTTAAGAAGATATTTTATGATATTAATGATATCATCCTTAACGAGCGTTTGCTCGGTAAAATCCGTCCCGAGCTTTTTATTGATTTTATATCTCCCTATCTCCGACAGATTGTATCTTGTATCGTCAAAATAAGTGTTTTCAATGTACTGTAAGGATATTTCCTTGTTAGCAGCCGTGCTTCCTTTTAAAAGAAAATAGATCTTCTTTGCCGCCTCTTCCTGATCGGCTACGCCATCCTTCCTCAATGTATTTACAATTAGAGAAACATCTCGCTCATTTTCAGATTCGGCAACAAGTGTAATCTCCTTGATGTTATTCGACTTCAATCTGAATAACACTTCGGGGGTTATTCT
>QNBC01000061.1 GCA_003641665.1 candidate division TA06 bacterium | reverse complement strand
TGTCATATAAACATTAGTCTGTTTTTCAAGACTCAACCTATTGTAAATTACATTTTTAGCTTCATCATATGTTATAGGTTTCGCTAACTTTCTTCTTGATACCAACTTGATTATAAAATAGCCGTATTTTGTTTGAATAATCCCGCTAATATCACCGGGTTTTTTCAATGCAAACGCAGCATCCTCTATCTCGGGAAGCTGAGCAAGGTCCCCTCTCTTATACGGGCCCAGTGTTATGCTCTGCTGAGGGTTGTAATCTACGGAATATTTCTTAGCGACCTGATAAAATGATTTGCCGGATTTAAGTTCATTTAGAGCCGCTTGTGCATTATCCGGGGAGTATGTCATTATCTTTGAAAATTTTATACTCACACCATAATCGTCTTTGTGACTGTTGTAAAAATTCTGTACATCCGCATCGGTGACCTGTGCTCTGTTTTTCATAACATCATTAAGATACTCTGTTGCTACAACCTGTTTTTTCAGGAGTTCTATCTTTCTCTTTACTTCGGGTTTGTTCTCCACTCCTTCTTTCTTGGCATTTTGATATAAAAGCTCGTTGTTTACCCACTGATTGATTATCTGTGATTTAACATCAGGCGTTATCTGTCCCTGATATTGAGAAATATATTCGTTATATTCATCAGTTGTAAATGGAACACCATTAACAGTGCATAAAGCATTTTCACTGCTTTTCGATGTTGATTTGTTGCATCCGGCTATTAGTATAACCGCAGCAATTAGTGCTAATAAAACCTTTTTACTCATTTTTTCTCCTGTTTTGTATTTGTGGTATCGTTAACAGTTGCAAAATACGTACTGTCTTCCCAGACTTTATACTTTTCTTTATATTGCTTCAAAATTTCGTCTTCCATTTCTTTTCTCTTCTCATTTTGTATCTGATATTTTACTGCACCCTGTACATCATGGAGAGATTTATAACTACCGGGGTATTTTTTCTCAACCATGTAGATTACCCATTTATTCCCGGAGCCTTTAACAGGTCCCATTATCTTTCTAAGAGGTGCCTTTATCGGAGAATCTTCAAGATTAAGGTCTTTTCTAAAATCTCCGTTATATCTTCTTATTAATCCGTCATTGTTTCTCGAAAAATCTCTCGAATCACTTTTTACATACTTTACGAAGTTAGAAGGGGTGAGTTTTTTAATCAACTTCTTTGCCTTATTTTCATCATTAAGAACAATAACTCTCACATCCGCTTGAGGTTTGTTGTAATATTTTTTCTTGTTGTCTTTATAATACTTTTTTATCTCCTGCTCCGTCGGATCATATTTAAATGTTTTCCTCAGTTCATTTGCAAGAAGTTCGTATTTTGCATATTCATCCTGCTCTTTGACAACATTAGTTTTATCAAGTCCTCTCTTCTTTGCTTCGTAGTTAAGCATATCACCCAAAGTCACTCTCTGTAATAACTGCTTTATTGCAAAAGGATTTGATTGCAACCTTACTCCTCTTTCCCTCTCCAGAGCAATAAGATCTTCAAGTGTCCATTTTTTCAGGGAAGAAGTGGCAACAACCATCTTCTTCATATCATCCGTTATTTTTGTCGTGTCGATCATGGTACCTGGAGCGGTTCCAAATACATCCGTTATCTTCTTAATTGTAGAATCGTTAAAAACAAGATGTGCTTTTCTCTCTAATTTCTGGATATACGCTCTTGCTTTATTGTATCTTTTAGATCTGAGCAGCTGATTTGCAATATTATCTTTCATCTCGTCAAACTTTGGTAAATTATTTTTAACTTTATCGGTTACCATAATAATATACCACCTTTTGCCATATTCAAAAGGTTTTGTGTATTGACCGACCTTTGCATGCAGCAATATGCTCTGAAACGGCTCTCTGTAACGACTCGCAACTACCTGACCTATTGACCCGCCGGTATTTTTCCTTGTTTGTTCTTCAGTGTATTTTTTACAAACATCGGCGAAATTTTTACCGGATTTCAATTCGGTGTAAGCGGAATCTATTGTAGTTTTGTTTTTTGCTACAATTTGATTTACATTGTATTTGTATAATTTTTTATTGTATTCGGCTTTTATCTCTCTATCGGAAACTTTTGTCCCTTCTATTATGAGTTTATCATAAAGAGCGTTGCTCAATATATCCATTTTTCTATTATTAAGTACTACTTTTATCGAATCTTCATAACCCTTGTCCTCTGCCGCAAGACCGAGTAAAATCGTATTCTCGATTTCCTTTGCAACATCTTTTTTGGTTTTGAAGCTGTTGTACCTTCTACCTTTTATTTTCTCAAAAAGTTGATTGGAAACAGTTATGTCACCTACTTTAATTACGGTCCTTTCGGTTTCCTTTTTCGTACATGAAGATAAAATAACCGCAACCATTGCAATTATCATAAACCTTGAAGCCCATCTTTTAAACATCTCTTTACCTCCTTTTAAAATCACTAATTAATATCACAAATATCAATATTTTGCAATATACTTTTACATTTTCCAATAATACCATTTTTATCCGTTATTTGCCCTAATGTCAAGGGGATGGCTTGTAAAATATCCAGCTTTTTGGCTGTTTTATCGGGTATTCTTATGTTTTTTATTTTAAAATCCTCGGGAAACTCGAAACTTAATATAGAATCGTCATATCTTATTCGCTTTACAAATTTCCTTGAAGCGAGTAATTTTACCTTCATGAGTTCCAAGATATTCCTTGCTTGGGCAGGAAGTTTCCCGTATCTCTCAATAAGTTCCGCTGCAATTTCGTCTATCTTCTTTGGTTTTTCGACCTCATTAAGCCTCTTATATACGGCTGTTCTGTATCGCTGATCATCAATGTAATCTTCAGGAATATATGCTTCAACAGGAATATCTATTTCGGTATCGGTATATTCAACTACCGGTTCTCCTTTTATTTCGGATATCGCTTCATTTAGCAACTTCATATACATTTCATAACCAATTGCAGCGATATGCCCGTGTTGCCGTTCTCCGAGCAATGTCCCGGCACCCCTGATTTCAAGATCCCTTAGCGCAAGTTTATAACCTGAGCCCAATCTCCAATAAGATGCTATTGTATTCAATCGCTTTCTCGCACTTAAATTCAATTTTCCGGGATCAGGAACCACAAGATAGCAATAAGCCTGAACCTCCGCTCTCCCTACGCGCCCTCTGAGCTGATGCAGCTGAGCAATCCCCATATTTTGAGCATTATTTATTATGATTGTATTTACATTGGGCATATCAATACCGGACTCGATAATAGCTGTCGTTACAAGAATATCGATTTTTTTATGCATAAAATCGTTAATAACTTTTTCCAAATCTCTGGCTTTCATCTGTCCGTGAGAAACAGCGATTTTCATATCCGGTAAAATTCTATTAACTCTATCCGCTACGGAATGGATCGTTTCCACTCTGTTATGTAGAAAAAATACCTGCCCCCCCCTTTCGATTTCCCTCAATATTATATCCTGCAAAACATCGTCGTTCCATTTAATAATCTTTGTAATTACCGGCATTCTTCCCGTAGGGGGAGTCTGAATTTTTACCATATCCCGAAAACCCGAAAGAGCCATCTGAAGCGTCCTCGGAATGGGGGTTGCTGTCATTTCGATAACATCCACATCTTTTTTATATGACTTAATCTTCTCTTTGTGTTTCACACCGAATTTATGTTCTTCATCTATAATAAGCAATCCGAGATTTGCAAATCTTACTTCTTTGTTGAACACCTTGTGAGTCCCTATCAGTATGTCCATTCGTCCGTCCTTTACCATTTCTACGATTCTTTTTATTTCTTTCGGTGCAACAAAACGCGATAACAAACCTATATTTACCGGGAATTCCTTAAGTCTCTCCCTGAATTTGTTATAGTGCTGTTCGGCGAGAATTGTCGTAGGTGCAAGTACAACCACCTGTTTACCGTTCATAACCGCTTTCATAGAAGCCCTAATTGCAACTTCCGTTTTTCCAAATCCCACTTCACCCACAACGATAACATTCATCACCTTATCATCCGTCATTTTCTTTTTGATAAATTCTATAGCATTAATCTGATCTTCGGTTTCTTCGTACTCAAATGTTGATTCGAGTAATTTTTCTTCATATGTGTCTTCTCCGTACGGTTCTCTATGTTTTACTTCCCTTTCGGCATATAGTTTCAGCAACTCCTCTGACAACAAAAGAAGTGCCTTTTTGACCTTGCTTTTTCTCTCCTTCCACAAATTCGTTCCTATCGAAGATAATTGCGGTTGTGTGTCTTTATCGGAAATGTATCGTGACACAAGATTCAATCGCTCAACCGGAACGAATACTTTGTCATCTCCCTGGTAATAAATAACCAAACATTCGGAATCTTTCCCGTTTATATTTATCTTTTTCAATCCCCTGTAGATTCCTATACCGTAATCGCGGTGAACTACATACTCTCCCACTTCCATAGAGTAGAGATCATCGATAGGGACCTCATCTTCACTGTACCGAGTTTCTCTCCTCCTATATTTTCTGGCAAATATCTCCCTGTCGGAGAAAACAGCAAGCTTCTTATCAATGGATATAAAACCTTTATCAAGTTTCCCTGTAAAATAATAGATGTTCTCATACTCGGAAAGCAACTCTCTTAATCTTTTTATTTCAGCTTCCGATTCGGCGAACATTGCAATATCAAAATCTCTATACTGTAAAATACTTTCCTTAAAGAGTTGCCAATTCCCGAAATATCTGTTTGTGGATAGCGTATTGAAATTTATGTTACCTTCATCGACACTAATCAGATTAAATTTTTCGGCTTCTTCAATGAACGTTTCCCTTTGAACGATGTTCGTCCCCTCACTGAATATATCAAGAATTCTTATCTCTCCTTCATCCTCCATTCTTACTATCGGGAATATAGTGTATGAACTGAGCTCTTTAAATGCCCTCTGAGTTATGATATCAAATTCTTTTATGGAATCTATTTTATCATCAAAAACATCTATTCTTACCGGTTTGTTCTCATACAATGAAAAGATATCTACAATCTCCCCTCTAAAACTGACATCACCTACACCTCTGACAATGGAAACAACAGTATAACCCGCATCAATTATCGATTCTCTTAAAGCTTCGTAATCAACTCTATCTCCCCTATTCAAATTGACAATTGAGTTTTTTATCTGCCCGGGAGCTCTAACCCTTTTATCAAGCAACTTGCTATCTATAACAATGATAGAATTATTAACAATGTTATCATTGTAGAGGGCGTTTATTCTCTCCCACATCTGTTCCGGCGAAACCTCCTCCCCTTCGTAATATAAACTAAAAACAAGACGATCGGGAAAAAACGATTTTATTCCGTTTTTAGTATTCTCACAATTCAAAATTCCTTTTTCTATAACAATAAGCGGACCATTTAATTTTTCCCGTAAAAGTCCCAGGAATAAGTAATAAAATCCCCCTTCGACACCCGAAGCGGAGATTCCCTTTACTTTGTTATCGGGAACCAAAGCATTCAATTTTGCATCGCGAAACAATTCCACTATGCTGTCAAGATTCATAAAATTCCCTTCAGGTACGAACCCGTATACGACTTCTTACTCTTAACTATACTCTCGGGAGGTCCTTCAGCTACAACATACCCACCTTTATCACCTCCGTCCGGTCCAAGGTCAATAATATAATCTGCTGATTTTATCACATCAAGATTGTGCTCTATTACAATTATCGTATTTCCTCGTTCCACAAGTTTATTTAAAACGGAAAGAAGCATCTTGATATCTTCAAAGTGCAATCCTGTCGTAGGCTCATCAAGCAGGTAGAGCGTGTTTCCCGTTGCCGTTTTTGAAAGTTCCCTCGCTAACTTTATCCTCTGTGCTTCCCCTCCGGACAACGTGGGTGCCGGTTGTCCCAACTTAATATAACCTAATCCGACATCAAGCAGCAACCTGAGCTTTTTCTCTATTTTCGGTATGTCTTCAAAGAAATCATAAGCTTCCTTTACGGTCATTTCAAGGACATCGTATATGTTTTTCCCTTTGTACTTTACCTCCAATGTGTCTTTATTATATCGTTTTCCCTTACAAACATCGCATGTTACATAGATATCCGGGAGAAAATGCATCTCCTTCTTTATCAATCCCTCCCCCTGGCATGCTTCACATCTTCCTCCCTTCACATTAAAACTGAATCGCGAAATAGTATATCCTCGTATTTTCGCCTCTCTCGTGGAGGCGAAAATCTCTCTAATAGGAGTGAATCCTCCCGTATAAGTTATTGGATTCGATCTAGAAGTCCTTCCTATGGGAGTCTGATCTATTGAAATCACCTTGTCGATATGCTCAACCCCCTCGATTTTATCGTACTTTCCAACCTGTGCTCTCGACCTGTAAAAATACCGTTTCAGCGCATTGTAGAGTATATCGAAAATCAACGAGCTCTTTCCTGAACCGGAAACACCTGTTATACATATGAATGTCCCGAGAGGGAAAGATACATCTATGTTTTTCAAATTATTCTCCTTTGCTCCGATGATCTTAAGATATTCTCCATTTCCCTTTCTTCTCTTGTCGGGCATTGGAATAGTCCTTTTTCCCGACAGATACTCACCGGTTATTGACTCTTTCGATTTAATCAAATCATCTACACTACCTTCACCGACGATTTCACCTCCGTAATTTCCTGCACCCGGTCCGAGATCTATTATATGATCCGCTTTCCTTATGGTCTCTTCGTCATGTTCAACAACAATAACCGTATTACCGAGATCTCTTAAATGAAAAAGCGTATTTAATAACATTCTGTTATCCCTCTGATGCAATCCGATGCTCGGTTCATCAAGGATATAGAGAACCCCGGTAAGTCCCGAACCAATCTGAGTGGCGAGCCTAACCCGTTGTTCTTCCCCGCCCGAAAGGGAATCTGTCCTACGCGATAATGTCAAATAATCTAAACCCACATCTTTCAAAAAAGAAAGTCTTTTAACGATTTCCTTCAAAATCTGCTTAGCTACAGCTTTTTTCTCATCCGATAATTCAATTTTGTTCCGGAAAAAATCAAGAGCTTTTTCAATGGACATATCGCTAATATCCGCTATGTTGTACCCATTAATTGTTACGGCGAGACTCTCCGCTTTTAACCGTTTTCCATTACAAAGCGAACAGGAACTTATAACCATATACCTTTCAATTTCGTATCGCAACCAGTCGGAATCTACGGTATTGTACTTTTTTATCATATAATTCGCCACTCCTTCATAGCTATTATCACCATAGAGAATGGCGCTCCTAAACTCTTCCGGTAGTGTTTTAAATGGAGCATTTATATTGGCTTTGTATTTCTTTGCCAGCTTACGCATAATAAACAGCATATTCGAGGAATTTGCAAAGGGAATAATTGCTCCTTCTGGAATACTGAGAGAATCGTTTACAACAAGTGATGTATCAAGTTTCATCTCCGTTCCTATGCCTTTACATTTAGGGCATGCTCCGTAGGGATTGTTAAATGAAAACGATTTCGGGGTAATCTCTCCTATGTTTACGCCACAATATGGACAGGCAAAATGTTCGCTGTAAAACTCCTCTCTTTCTTCGGACGGAATATAAACAAGCATCGTTCCCTCGCCCTCGTTAAGGGCTATGTCTATGGAATCGGATAATCGTCTCCTTATATTGGGATTCATTACTATTCTATCAACAACTATATCGATGTTATGGTGCTTCTTAGGATCTATCTCTATCTTATCCTCTACTGTTGTGATTTTACCATCAACTCTAATTCGAACAAAACCTTTGCTCCGTATTTTGTTAAAAAGCGATTTAAACTCCCCCTTTCGCCCCTTTACAACAGGGGCAAGTATCATTATCCTCTTCCCCTCCTGTATTTTCATCACGGAATCCACTATTTCATCATGAGATTGAGAATGCACTTCCCGACCGCAAACAGGACAATGAGGAACTCCTATATGAGTAAATAATAACCTCAAATAGTCATGTATTTCCGTTATTGTTCCCACTGTTGAACGCGGGTTTCTGGATGGTGTTCTCTGTTGAATTGCTATAGCCGGACTCAAACCGTCTATGTAATCCAAATCCGGTTTTTCCATCATTCCCAGAAATTGCCTTGCATAAGCCGATAGTGATTCGATATATCTCCGTCTACCTTCCGCGTAAATGGTATCAAATGCAAGAGAGCTTTTCCCCGATCCCGAAAGTCCCGTAATAACAACCAATTTGTTTCGGGGTATTTTAACATCTATGTTCTTTAAGTTATGAACTTTAACTCCCCTAATTGTTATAAATTTCTTCTCCATAACTTTTTAATTTATCAGAATTCAAAGCATCTGTCAATTGTAGTACCCCCCTCATGGGTAAATATGCCCGCCCGGACTAAATTTTCGGCGGACATGTACAAACAATAAGTGAGATACCGAAACTAGTTTAGCATGTTCTCCTCTCCCAATCCCCCTAAAGGAATTTATCCCTATACTCAATGCCAATATTTTTGTATTACAATTCCCCCGATAACCAGAGAAAGTCCCACAATTGTCGAAAAATAAATGTGCTCCTTAATAACAAGAGCTATTATAAAAAGTGAAAGAAACGGTGTGAAGTATATAAAATTGCTAATCTGAGCCGTTGTTTCTGATAATTTAAGAGCGTACAGCCATACAACAAAAGTGACCCCCATCTCAAAAAGGCCTACATATATATTTGCGATTAAGGCTTTTCCACTTATCAGTACGAAATTTTTTGTTATCAAATTTAGTATTAGAATAAAAACAAAACCTGATAAAAAGGAAAAAAACAATTTTACCGTTTCGTCCCGCTTATCTTTCAAATTCAATATCCAAAATCCAGCCCATATCAAAGAACTTGAAAGCGCAAGAATATCTCCCAGAGAATTGCTGAAATGAAGGGAAGAAATGTTACCTTTGGTTGCAATAACAATCACACCGAAAAAACTGATGGTAATTGCCAGAATTTTCTTTATATCTATCTTTTGTTTTAGAAAAACAGCCGAAAATATCACCAACATTACAGGCCAGGAATAGTTGAGACTCATTGCCTCCTGTGCCGGCAATAAGGAATATGATTTAAAAAGAACCATATAATATAAAAAAGGATTAATAAATCCCATCAAAACGGAATATCTTAATTCTCTAAATGTGAGACTTTTAAGCAAAGAAAGTTTTTTCTGCAAAAGGAGTATAACAAAAGTTACGAGTGTCGCCGTTAAAGAGGCATATAAAAGAAGTTGCATGTAATTTACGTATTTCAACGCTATCTTGAACGCAGAAGCTACCGTTGCCCACATGAGAACACTCAGTACAGCCAAAATATATGCTTTATTCTGTCTTTTCATCGTTCAAGATTATATTTTATTTGGAATAAATTTGCAAGGAATTTGTAAATATTTTCTTGCGTTATTTTCTACTGTTTATCTTAAAACATTTATTGTTGACGATTATCGCAAATATGATATATTTTAGTATGGACATTGAAAAATACTATTTACACGATAATCTCAATTATAACTACTTTGAGTCTCTTTCCCCATCCCAGTTCGAAGAGGAAAGAAGGAGGAATCAGTTGATTCTGAAATTTGCAAAATTAACACGGGATAAAACAATAATAGACATAGGTACAGGTCCAGGATGGTTACCCCGTCTTGCCTCGAAATATACGAAAAATGTCTATAGCGTTGATCTCTCGGATAGACAATTAAAGCTTGCAGAAAAATATATCGGAAAAGCAAATTTCACTTTCAGAAAAGGGTCTTTTTATAAAATCCCCACAAGAGATAGCAGTTTTGACGTTGTTGTCGCTTCCGAGGTTCTCGAACATCTCGAAACCCCTAAAAAAGCTCTTAAAGAAGCTCATAGGATACTAAAAGATGATGGTACTCTTATTATAACAGTTCCTTACAAGGAAAAAATTAAATACGTGACCTGTATGCATTGTTACAAACTTACATCGGTAAACGGACATCTTCATAGTTTCGATATCCGTTCACTGAGAAAACTGTTGCATGATAGCGGATTTTACATTGTAAGATATAAGCTATTTAATAGTAAATTTACATCTCTACTCGGACTCAATAGATTTTTACACTTTCTCCCCCTCTCCGCCTGGCTTTTTATCGATAAAATATGCGGTAAGCACAATAAGATTCTCATAGAGGCAAAAATAATATAATATTTCGTCATATTAAACCTTATACCGCTTTACTTCTCCCTATATTTTCCCTTGCATTTTAACTGTAAAAATAATATAATCTTAATAATAATTTATGGTTGAGTATATTACTTTCACTGATAAAACGAGAGGATTCTAAAATGGATGATTTAATAAAAAACAGCGATTATAGTGAAATTTATAAAGAATTAAAAGCACTTCTTAAGAATAGT
>QNBC01000060.1 GCA_003641665.1 candidate division TA06 bacterium | reverse complement strand
TTTTTAATTGGTAATCATTTATAATCTCTACATTATTTATGTTATCCAGTAATTTTCGGAACTCCGAATGGGGATTATTCATAACTTTCCTGATTGTATATCTAACATCTTCCGCTGTAAAACGGGCTCCATCGTGAAAATATACGTTCTTCCTGAGATAAAATACCCACGTCGTATCATCGGTATTTGTCCAAGCATATGCCAATGAAGGTTTTATTTTCATAAACGGGTCATATTCAATTAGAGAATTGTAAAAGTTTCCCAAAACACTATTTACACTGACTTGATTAACGACATTAGGTGACAAAGTTACAGGTTTCTCCATATACTCAATAACCAAATTTCTCGAGTTTTTAGTACATGATAGTGGAACAATCATCACTAATAAAAAGACAAAAACATTAAACTTCCTCATTTTCCACCTCTTTTTTTTATATTTTATCAGAAATAAAAAATAATTCAATAACAAAAGGGAGATAATTGTGACTATCTCCCTTTTGTGTATAATTCGCATTAAGAAGAAATTAATGTTGTTTAATCCAGTTCACAAGCCCTTTTGCTTCAATTATTTCCATCAATTTCTTCGGTAAAGGAGCAAACTCAAATCGTTTGTTTCCGATTTCAACAATACCCTTTTCGAAATTTACATCCACTTTGTCTCCCGGCCGATACACATCCACTGCTTCCGGTAAAACGATCACGGGGAGTCCCTGATTAATGGCTGATCTAAAAAATATTCGAGAAACGGACTTAACAATTACAGCCTTAACACCTGCATAAGAAAGTCCAACAGAGGGATGTTCCCTTGAACTTCCGCATCCGAAGTTTTCACCGGCAACAATCACATCTCCTTTTTGCACTCTCTCGGAAAATGAATCATCAAACCCCTTAAAAAGATAGGGAATAATTTTATCCGGCTCGGAACTGTTGATGTTGTATGTTAGATTCCCGGCAAACATCTGATCTGTATTTAAGTTGTCGACATCCGAATAGTTCCAAACCCCGTTTGTGCGCCTATCGTCTCCTTTTTTGATTTCGACTGTTTTACTCTGCTCTTTCTTGTACGGGAATACCTCTTTACCTTTTTCTTCTCTTGGGTCGGTTATCTCCCCATAAAGAGCCGAAGTTGCAACCGTTGCAGGTGATGCTAAGTAAATACTGGCATTTTTATTTCCCATTCTGCCGAGAAAATTTCTATTTGCCGTTGAAATAACATTATACCCGTCAGCCGGTATCCCCTGCCCTGTTCCCAAACAAGGCCCGCAAGAAGGGGAAAGTATGTTTCCTCCTGCATCCATAAGAGTCTCAAGTGTTCCTTCAACTGCCGCCTGCATATATATTTTCTTAGAAGCGGGGGCAATCAAAAGCTGGAATCCTTCGGGGATTTTTTTACCTTTAAGTATTTCTGCCGCTATTCTCAAATCATCCAAACGACCGTTTGTGCATGTCCCAATCAAAGCTTCCTGAACCTTTGTCCCTGCCACTTCCGATATTCCTTTTACATTATCAACATGATGTGGAGCAGCAACTACCGGGAAAATTTCACTGAGTTCTATTTCAATGACTCTTGCATAGTTGGCATCTTCGTCCGCCCAAATACCTTTTTCTATTTTTTCTCCCAAAAACTCTTCGAGAACCGCATCCGGAGGAAATACGGCATTTTTCGCCCCCATTTCAGAAGCGAGGTTTGCCAAAGTCATCCTTTCGGAAACGGATAGTGTTTTAACTCCATTGCCATGATACTCAATGGACATGTAATTCGCTCCACTTGAACCGATCATACCCACTATCCATAAAGCAAGGTCTTTTGCCGCAACCGGTTTTTTTAAGGCTCCATGCAACACAATTTTAAGCGTCTCCGGCACCCTGAACCATGTTTCCCCGTTTTTCCATATACCTGCCGTTTCCGTACGATCTATGCCTGCAGCGAAAGCATTGAAAGCTCCAGCCGTGCATGTATGACTGTCACTCCCAACGATAATCATTCCGGGTTTTGCATGATAAGACATTATTTGATGACATATTCCCGAACCTACATCATGAAATCGTTTAATACCCTGCTCTTTCACAAAATCCCTTATTGCCTGATAATCATTGGATAATTTTGCATTCGTCGGCGGCGCATTGTGATCAAGAACAATAAGAGGTTGATCGTTATATTTGATCTTTGTCCCTCCCATTTTCATAAAAGTTTTTCTAATACTTGCTGTATTATCATGGGACAGAACAATATCCGGCTTTTTGAAAACGATACTTCCCTGCTTCGCTCCAAATATTTTTTCAACAAAAGTTTTTCCTGCCATATCAAACTCCTTAGTTAAGAAGCCCTCCTTTCTGATAGATCTGCATCTGTATGTCGGAAAATTTTCCTATCTTTACGGACTTCCCGTTCTCGAGATTTGTTAATATTCCTTCTTTTAAATCAACTTCGACACGATCTCTATTTTTCAATTCCAGCGAATCGATATCATCATATGTAAGTACCGGTAAAGCTGCATTTATGGCATTTCTCTCATAAATAGCACCAAATGATTTCGCAAGAATCAACTGAATCCCAAGTGCTTTGAAACAATCCACAGCCTGTTGCCTTGAGCTTCCGGCTCCGAAATTCTTCCCGGTGATAATTATATCCCCTTTTTCGGCTTTTTGCGCAAAATTCTCCCAACCTTTCAAATTTCCCAATGCATATTTACCCATCTCTTTAAGATCCGTAATAGTAAGGTACTTATTATGATATATCATATCGGTATCAATATTATCAACATCGATAATCCATACCTTCCCCTGTAATTTTGTGGGTTTATTTTCAACAATATTAGATTCTTCTTCTTTCCTGTGTTCATGTTTTTCTATTACAAATTCAAATGTTGCCGGTGTTTCCGGAATATCATTCTCGGTTGTTATATAGCCGGCTACAGCAGATGCGGCGACTTCTGCAGGCGAACCAAGGTAAACTTTCCCTTTCCCCTGTTTTCCCGGAAAATTTCTATTACCGGTACTGATAGTCACCTCACCGGGACCGTTCTGCCCTATTTGTCCTTCCGCACATCCGGCACAACCGGCATTCCCAACAATAGCTCCTGCATCTTTAAATATCTTTATAATGCCTTCATCAAGACATTTTTTCCATACATCATCCGTTGAAGGAACTATTTTCAAAACGACACCAGGTGCTACCTTTCTTCCTTTAAGAATTTTGGCAACTGTTCTCATATCTTCCAATCTTCCGTTGGTGCAACTTCCAATAAAAGCGGAATCAATTTTTATTTTCTTCACTTCGTTAATTGCAACAGCATCATCGGGATGTCCCGGTCTCGAAACCATAGGAACAAATTTGCTTATATCGAGTTCTATTACTCTTTCGTACTTGGCATTTTCATCGGCATATACGGGAACAACTTCTTTTTTTGTTCTTTGTTTACAATACTCAATTACTTCGCTGTTCGGTGGGAATAGTATCGCTATTGCACCCATTTCCGTTGCCATTGAAGAAACGGTTATTCTCTCGTCGAGTGTCATTTTATCGACCTCATCACCGTATAGTTCAACGGAATAACCGAGCAACTCATTGGCACCGAACCTGTTCAAAAGATTCAAAACAATGTCTTTTGCATAAATATTGGCGGGTCTTTTCCCGTTCAATATTATCTTTACGCTTTTGGGGACCTTAAACCAAACGGAACCGTAGGCAAATGCCGATGCGATATCCTTATCCCCCATTCCCTGTCCGAATGCACCTATAGCTCCGAGAATGTTTGCATGAGAATCCGTAGAAACAAGCGTACTGCCGGGAACGGCAAGCCCTTTATCAATCGCAAGATGTGTACCTATACCGGAATTAATATCATAAACCTTTATTCCGTGTTTTCTGGCAAAAATCCTGCATTTCTGTTGATTTGCCGCATATTTTTGGAGAGAACCTCCCGGATTCGTGTCAAAGGTAAAAAATGTTTTGGAAGGATCGTCTATACCAAGATCATAATCTTCGATATTCTTCACAACATTGGGACCGCCAAAATCTCTTGCAATTCTTACATCAATTACCATATTGACGATTTCACCCGGTCTCACGGTTTCTTTCGAACTATGATTAGCTATAATTTTTTCTATAATCGTCATTTTTTCTCCTATTCTATCAATAATCCTTTGTCCATCATAACCATCGGATTAAACGTGGCAAAATCCGCCTGATGTACAAAAATAGTTTCTATTCTCTGCGGTCTACCTTCTCCTTCTTTGGAATGATTCGCAATAATGTTAATTATCTCATCGGGCAATCCCTCTCTGTCTGCTATTATCGCTCCGGAAATAGGATGCCTCGCGCATTTTCCCTTCCTGCTCTTTCTGTAAGTATCACCGAACTTTTCAATTTCGAGCAGTTTTCCAACATCATGCAAAAGCCCGCCGGCAAGAAGAAAGTCGTAGTTAATCTCAAAGGGCATGACTTTGTATGTTGACTCTATCGCCTTAGCCAAACCGTATGCTCCAAGTGTCACTGCAATTGTATGTTCAACAAGATTAATCCCCTTTGTATCCGTTAATAATGTAAACGGAATTTTATCTATCTCTTCGATGCTCCATCCTCCCTCTTTTGCCGCACTAACCCAGGCGTTTACTGTCTTTTCCTGCAAATCACTACTCTCAATCATATCGAGAATCTTCTTGAATCTCTCTTTGAAAAAATCTTTCATGATTTCTCCTTGCTCACATTATTAAAGATGCTCTATTATCGCATCGGTCATCTGTGACGTGGAAGCGGCACCCTGATCAATCACATCGGGAGACCCGTGCATTTTCAGCATGTCGTACGTTCTGACCTTTCCCTCCTCAATCACCTTTGCTATTGCTTTTCTTATTCTATCCGCTTTATCATTTTCTCCAATGTGGTCGAGCATCATACAAGCCGACAGTATCATTGCCGTCGGATTCACTATGGATGTTTCGTATTCGGCATATTTGGGCGCCGAACCGTGTGTGGGCTCGAATATCGCAACATCTTTACCTATGTTCGCACTGCATGCAAAACCGAGTCCTCCCACAAGACCCGCAAATCCGTCGGAAACGATATCTCCGAACATGTTCCCGCTTATGAAAACTCCGTAATCTTCCGGATTTTTTGTCATCCACATCATCTGAGCATCTATATTCGTCTTTTTGAATGTAATACCGTCATATTCTTCAGCCATTTTTTTTGCTATACTAAGCATCATACCAGACGTTTCACGTATGACATTCGGCTTCTCACAAAGTGTTACGCTTTTATAACCGTATTTTTTCGCATATTCAAAAGCCGCTCTGATTATCCTTTCGCTTGCTCTCTTTGTAAAAATTCTCGATGATATTGCCAGTTCTTCCTTGGGAACGGAAGCATACCGCTTCATCTTGGGATGCGTCATGAACGCTTCGTAAACCTGTTCGGGTGGATTCGTCCACTCGACGCCGGAATAAAGTCCTTCCGTATTCTGTCTGAATATAACGACATCGATTTCCGGTTCCTCGATTACGCCTCCCTTTCCTCTCCTTATGAAATTGAGTGGATTTCCCTTGAACGTTTTACACGGACGCATACAAATATCAAGATCAAAATATTGCCTGAGACCCACTATGGGGCTGTAATAAACATAACCTTTTCCCTGTAAATCCGGATTCAGTTCCTTTGCCGCCTCATCCTTCGGCTTTGATGTTATTGCCCCGAAAAGTGCCAATTTATGTTTTTCAAGTAATTTTAACGTTCTTTCGGGTAAAGGATTTCCCTCTTTTCTCCAAAATTCCCAACCTATATCACCCTCAACGTAATCGGCTTCAAAACCTACGGCATTTAGAACCCTCACGGCTTCAGGCAATACAACCTTCCCGATTCCATCTCCGGGTAACAGTACTATTGTTCTTTTTTCCATTTTTTCCTCCGTTTTTTATTGTTTTATTCCTTTATTTTTTTTACGACATCGATTACCGTTCCGTCTACCCACTTGATAGCGGCTACAATATCATCCGTAAATTCCGGCTTCGCCGGTTTCCCGCATATCTTCTCCGCTTCGTCTTTTAATTCTTCTATTGTTTTTATAGGCAAACCGGAATTTTTTGTTTTTTCAATGAGATCCGTTCTCCTCGGGTTTATTGCTATTCCTCTTTCGGTAATTATAACATCGATTAATTCTCCCGGACCGCATAGTGTTGTAACTTCATCTCTGATGACGGGTATTCTGTCTCTGAAAAGCGGAATGGGGAGAATTACATTCTTCGCATGCAGGCAATTCTGCCATCCTCCTATCCCGTGTTGCAGATATCCGTCCGAGTGAGTAACAACATTACCGTTAAAATTGACATCGACTTCCGTTGCTCCGAGGATCATAATATCCATCATTGTCGTGTAATTGCCCTTCGCATGGTAATCGTAGCAGTGGAATATGGATATGTCTTTATGATTTTCGTTTTCTCTCATGGATCTAACGGCATCGAGATCAAAACTCTGTGCATCGAGAATATAATCAAGAGTACCCTCTTCAAGCATCTGCACAAGATACTTGGTAACACCGCCTACGGCAAAGCGCGCTTTTATCCCTCTCTCTTTCATTATCTTATGAAGATTATTCCCGAATGCGAGTGATGTTCCTCCGGCTCCCATCTGGAAAGAAAAACCGTCTTTTATGAGCCCCGCGGCATCACAGAATTTTGCCGTAAGATCCGCTATCAAAAGCCTGTCCGGGCTCTTGGTTATTCTTGTAGTTCCCGAGACTATTTTTTCCGGAATTCCTATTTTATCGACAACCACAACAGAATCAACATAGTTTCCCTCTATCTGCATGGGCATTGCAGGAAAATCGACAAGATTGTCCGTCACGATAATCACCTTGTCGGCATATCTGTAATCGGCAAGGGCATACCCCAAGCCTCCGCAAGCGGAAGGTCCATATAAGCCGTTTGCATTACCGAACGGATCCGCTGTGGGGGCTGCAATTACAGCAATGTCTATGTGTACTTCACCGTCTTGAATCGCCTGATATCTCCCTCCGTGCGAACGTAAAACCGCCGTTCCTTTCATTTTACCCTGTGATGTAAATTTACCGAGAGGACCGTTCATACTGCCTTCGATTCTGTTAATCGTTCCGTCCTCAAGATACTCGATTATAGGTTCGTGACACGGAAAGGATGCGGAAGGGAACCAAACAAGATCTTTTACACCGATTTCATGAATAACTTTAAATAATTCATTTGCAACAAGATCACCGTTTCTTAAATGGTGATGTGTTGATATGGTCATTCCGTCGGATATGCCGGCTTGTATTAACGCCTCTTTCAGCGAGCCTACTATTTTATTGCCATTGGAGGGAAATTGGGAAGATGAAACTATAGGCTGAGCCGCCTTTTTCCCTTTTGGTATATATTTACCTATTCCCTTGAATGGAACTTGTTCTTTTCCGTTTATTTCGGTAGGGACCAATCGCCCTACGGCATTTTTAACCAATTTACTCGCCATTATCATCCCTCCAATTTTCGGATAATTTACCGGTTGATATAGCCAATTCTATAACCCTTTGGGCTCTTTTTACCACCGGCGGGTCTATCATCTTCGAACCTACCGATACAACCCCGAGTCCCTTTTCATTTGCTTCGATAAAAGCATTAACAATTTTCTTTGCCTTTTCTATTTCAGCCTCCGTAGGAGCAAATGCCTCATGTATAACCTTGATTTGCCTCGGGTGAATACAACCCATTCCGTCAAAACCAAGCGATTTGGACTCAATGACTACTTCTCTCAAAGCATCCATGTCGGAAACATCGGAAAAAACCGAATCTATGGGTTGAATACCGGCGGCTCTTGCGGAGTTAACAAGCTGACTCCTTGCAAAGAAACTCTCTTTTCCCTCTTTGCTCCGTGGTGCACCTATATCAGCTGTATAATCTTCGAGACCGATTGCCATGGCTACAACATTTTTACTGGATGTAGCTATCTCATACGCGTTAATTACTCCCTTTGCACTCTCAATTATCGGCATGAGATATATAGGATAATCAATACCTTTCTCAGCTTTTATTTCCATTATCTTCTTATCAACGAGAAGCACCTGATCTCCATTTTCGCATTTGGGGATAAGAATCAGATTAACATTATACGGTACCACATATTCGAGATCGTCTAATCCCGATGGGATTTGATTAATCCTAACCATCCTCTCGGCTCCATAAAAATTTATCTGGCATAGAGCATTCCTGACGAGTATTTTAGCTTCTTCCTTTTTATCCGGAGCTACGGAATCTTCAAGATCGAGGATTATTCCGTCCGGTTTGTGAATACCTGCATTTAGCATAAGTTTGGGTGTATTTCCCGGCAGGTATAATCTGGACCTACGGAATCTGTCTCTCTCGGTTTGATATACATTTTCCGGCAACATTTTCGGGACATACTGCTTGTCCGTTTGAATTACCTTTTTAATCGCCGCTTCAATACGTGCCATTAAAACAAAGGGAAGAGCACCTGTATCTTCAACTGTTAATTTCGCATTTTCTATCCCGAAATAGGACAACTCATCCTCGCATAATTTGCTTATGCTGTCACCGAACAACTTACCCACCTTGCTTTTAATATCAATGGAAATACCCTTACTTTCCGTGATTTCAAGTGTAACAAAGCAATCGGATCTGACGGATTTCCCCTTATTTCCAGCCGTACCAATCTTATCCAAAATATCCTCCTATATTAAAATTATACAAATTTTCCAAAATAATTAAATTTAAAAAGGGAATACTGCCTTTATAATTCCTTCTAAACAAACACCGCAAAGACAGTTTATGTATCATTGCGGTATTCTATCATTTTTCCCTCATTAATTCAAGGGTATAAATTAGATGTTTTTCAATGAACTTTTACTTTTGTGAATAAAGTTAAAGCCCCTCTTTCTACCCCTCCTTTTCCATTATTTTTACTTGAATTTTATCCTTCAATAGTTCCGCAAATCGTTCCGCATCTTTTGTACTTCCCACAATGGAAGCATAATGCATCGGGATTGCAATATCCGGTTTTATATCCATTGCCGCTTCCGCCGCTTCCTCTGCTGTCATCACGTATGTCCCCGAAACAGGTAAAAGGGCTATATCAACATTAAGATTTTTCATTTCCGGTATACGATCCGTATCACCTGCATGATAAATCTTTACATTACCTATATCAACAATGTAGCCTACCCATTTTTTCTCCTTCGGATGAAATTCTTTGTTGGTATTATAAGCAGGTATCGATTTAAAAGAAAATCCGTCCAACTTACTTTCCTTGCCTATCTCCGCTAAAACGGTTTTATTCTCCTTTATCTCGGATATTACATCCTCGGGTCCGATAAATACCGTATCATTTTTTACGATTTTATCGATATCCTCCCTTGAAAAATGGTCATAATGACTGTGGGTAATAAATATGTAATCCGCCTTCGGGAGTCCTTCTTTCAGTTTATAAGGATCAAAATATATCACTTTATTCTCATAATCAATCATAAAAGTATCATGTCCCAACCACTTTATTCTACTCAACATGTTTGGCCTCCTTTTTGAGAATGAACATGGAATCGATTACTTTTGCAAATTTTAATGCACTTTTCGGTCCGTTAGCGGTAATGACATTTCCGTCAATCACCACAGGTTCATTTACATAAATCGCCCCGTTTTTTTCTAACGCTTTTTTTGTGAAAGGCGACGACCATACCGTAGCTTTTTTCCCCTTTAAAATTCCATTTTTTGCCAGTGTTACAGGGGAAAGACATATTGCAGCAATAATCTTGTTTCTTGTATTAAAATTTTCCAATATTTTGCTAACTGTCGTATCTTTGAAATAAACTCCCGCTCCACTACCGCCGGGCATTACAACGATATCAAAGGAATCGGGAACGATTTCATTTAATCGTTTATCCGGTTTTATTTTGAGTCCGAGCATTCCTTTTATCGAATCTGTGGTTGTTGAAACAATCGTAACATTATACCCTTTTGACAAAAAATAATCGTAGGGTTTTTGAAATTCCTCGTCTCGAAAGTTATGCGGTGCTACGATCATCAAAATATTGGCATTTTTATGAGTACCGTTTCCCAGCAAAAAAAACGGAATTGCCAAAAGAAAAAACAACATTCTTTTCATAAACACCTCCTATTTGTATTATACTTTGAAATTTGATTTTTTTCAAGATTTAAAAGGAAATTTCTGTAAATAGATATGCTGAAACGAGTTCTGCATACACTAACCCATGTCACCCTGAATCATGTGCTGAATTTATTAGGGTCTCGTATTTCCCCCCTGTCACCCTGGGTCCTGTGCTTGATTTATTTCAGCATCGTTTCAGGGTCTCACTTCCCACTTATGTCACCCTGAACTTGTTTCAGGGTCTGTAATATTCCGGATCATAAAGAATAGCAGGAAGATATTGCCCATTGCTTCCAATCACTCCTTTTGCCCCATTCAGATTATAATACGAGA
>QNBC01000059.1 GCA_003641665.1 candidate division TA06 bacterium | reverse complement strand
GTGAGAGAAGGTAGTAATGTAAAGTCTCCTTCCAATTCGCTATCCAAATAGTTTAATGTATCCTCTGATGTAAATTCTTCCCTGTTAATGAGTTTAATCGGGATCCCCGATGCAATAGAGAATTCGAAGTCACTTTTAAGAGTTTGCTTTAAATCAATATCTGAATGAAGATGATCTTCGTAGATATAATTAAGACTAAAATCAATCGAATTATTGCCGGGATACAATGTCAGAGCAGAATAGATCTCGGACAGTTTTTTGTCTCTGTTTTTATTTGTTATGTACGCTAAATCTGTTTTAAATATATTGGAAGAAAATGTCGTTTGAACGTTCAATCGTCCGCCGATTTCATCCATTCCTCTATTAATTGAATAACCTGAGTATGTGAGTGTAGGAGTTTCGGCATATCTGAATCCCGAACCACCGAAATCGAACGAATCGGAATAAAATGTTTCAAGTCCTATCGAGGTGCTCGATAGATATAATAGAAAGTTCGTATACGAGGAAAATCCGCTGCTGTTTGCAAAAGAACTTCTATCGAATCCGCTTCTGTAACCGAAGGATGAATAGATCTCGAAAATATCGAACGGTAAATCGATATATATGTTGGTAAGTTTATCCGATCTGCCGAATGAGACTATATTAAGATAATCAAAATTCATCCCCAGCTCGAATCTCTTATTAAGGCTCAAATCCGTTCCCAGAGAGAGGAGAAAATCGGTGGTGTCATTGTGGGTTATGTATACACCGTCTTTGTATTCTTTTGAATAGGGAGTAGCTGCAAGGAAATTCATATGCAACATATTCGGGGAGAAGCTGGCGGATATACCATCCAAATAACGATCTATGTGCAGTTGATCGTCGTAGTAAAAAGAAAGTCCCGTATTTCGTGCCTTTGAAACATAAAAATTTCCTGCGGTAACATTAAAATTTTCCCCGTTATATTTTATGCTTCTCTTCCAAATTTTACTAAATCTGTTTGTAGATTGAATCTTGTAGGGAAAATATGTTTTAAGTTCCAAACTTGCCTCAAGGTTACCGTATATCGTGTTTATAATATCCGAATTATTGATGATATAAGCGGAAGAATCAGTCCACAACATTCCGTCGGTGCCGTGCGAAAAATTCATAGTGAATTCGGCTCCGAATGTGTAAATGATTATTGCAAAAACAAGAGGGATAAATAGAAGTTTTTTCATCTTTACTTACTCACTTTTTTGTTTACCTTTGCCGTTGCCGAATCATTTGCTGTTCTTGCAATTTCAAGGGCATGTAAGAAAATATCATTTTCCATACCTATTGAAAACCCCTTGTGCTCATAAGCTATTTCACCTTTTTTGTTGATGATGAATGTATTTGGAATGGATTTTACATTGTAATTTCTCATAACCGAACTGTTGTGATCATAAACAAGCAGGTATTCCCACTTATGAGCCTTCAATTCCCCTTTTAATCTACCTCTTGAAGCAGGTCCGTCTTCATTGATTGCGACGAATATTATACCGGAATCTTGAAGAATGGGGTATTTTTCTCTTAATTTATCCAACTCCAATTTACATGGAGCACACCATGTAGCCCAGAAATCTACAATTACCGCTTTGTGTGTTGAGACAAGGCTGTCGAGTGTATAACTATTCCCGTCAAGTCCTTTTAGAGTAAAATTAATAGCTTTTCTCGTTTCGGCATTAACGAGGGAAAATATGGTAATCGTTAAAACCATCGACATGATTAATAATCTTGTTCTCATACAACCTCCTTTGTTTGCTTCATTTTATTAATTTAAAGGCATTGTGTCAAGAACAAAGATAATATGTTTGATTGACTATAATTAAGAATAATGTTATAGAATATCATGGAGTTGTTAAATATTTATTATGAACCTACAAAAATAGGTAAAGTCGTGATTGGCGAATATAATAATAGCGTTGTATATGTCGGTTTCCCGGGAAAAGAAATGATGAAAAAGTTGACACTCTTTTCAAGAAAAAACGGTTTTGTGATTAAATTGAATAAAACGAAAATTGTGGAGGAGGCATTTAGGGAAATTGACCAGTACTTCAACGGAGAGAGAAGGGAATTTACGATACCTGTTAATTTGATTGGCACTGATTTACAGATAAAAATATGGAGAGCCGTTGCATCGATTCCTTACGGAGAGGTTTCGACATATAGTGAGATAGCAAACAAGATAGGGGGAAAAGGATATGCTCGTGTCGTAGGAAATGCTATGTCGGCAAATCCCGTTCCCATTATTATACCATGTCATCGAATTATAGGTAAAAATGGTGGATTGAGGGGGTTCGGAGGAGGCCTCCGTCTTAAGAGATACCTCCTCGAACTTGAAAGCGAAAACATTATTCGATAAAGATTTTTACTGTTTCGTCTTCATCATCAACATCAACTAATGTATACGGTTCCGAAGAACCTAATTCGCCGATTAGGTTCGTTAATCCCTCGGGCCCCATCAATTCGTTTATATCAATTCCCTTTTCTTCCATTTTGAGTTTTGCCTCTTCGGGTATGGCGAAATTGAATTTTCCTCCCAACTTTAATGCGGTTTTCATGATATTTAATGGAATACGAATATTAACATTTTCCTTCTTCGGGCTGTTTTCTTTGGATTTCACGACAATTT
This sequence comes from candidate division TA06 bacterium, assembly GCA_003641665.1. Classification (GTDB taxonomy): domain Bacteria; phylum Hydrothermota; class 32-111; order QNBC01; family QNBC01; genus QNBC01. Next base: position 7,888 of record QNBC01000059.1, on the reverse strand, counting down.
TTAACCATCTGCTTTTCTTTTGATGATTGTTACTCTGTTCATCTTTTTCATTTAGAGCATTTATCAAACGCGATCCTTCGTCAGGTGACAATTTTCCTTCCTTCACCATTTCCAAAATTCTCTTAATTTCATCCATTTAAACCTCCTTTTATTTTCTTTTCGGCTTCATCAATGGAGATATTGCCTTTTTCCAGAGAATCGAGAATTTCTTTAACATTGGTTTTCGATTTAACATGGGGTCTTTTTTTAGTTTTTGAAACGGAAAAAATAACATCGAGTATTTCGGCAAGACCTATTGCTATTAGGAGAATAGGCCAATCTCGCGAAAAATTGAACATGATTACACCATAATTCGATAAAAGTATCCATATACCTATTCCTATAAAGATCAGTGACCAATAGATTTTTCTCATACTACCTCCTTTTTAAAAAGTTCACTATTTCATCAACAGTTGTTTTTTTTGCCTCAAGGTCATCGAGTAGCTCGTCCAGTGATTTTTCGTTTTTGGGTGCTTCAAGCCCCAGAGCATCGATTAAATTGTCAAGCCTGTTCTTTACGGTTGGGTAGGAGATATTCAATCTCTTTCCCACTTCTTTTATATTGCCTCTTGCGACTAAAAATGTTTGAAGAAATCTCATCTGTTCATCTGTAAGTATCAGTAGATTTGGAATATCAAATTTACCTTGAATTTTTACTCCACAGTTTGGACATGTGAGTTCGGATATTATTAGTGGCTCGTCACAAACCGGACATTTCCTTGGAAATTTGTTTTTCATACTATCCTCCTGTTTATATGAATAATATAAATATTAATATTAAATTTGTCAAGTGAATACTATAATATTATTAATAAAATTAATAATCAGATTAACATAATTAATGTTTGTGTCGATTAAATTAGTGGAAAAGTGAATTATTGATTCGGAAGACAGATAAAGATATTTAAGATTTACAATGAGAATTTCTATTTACGATTGATTATTAAATGGTTAATGTGCTCAAAGTGGCTGTGTGAATATTTGTAAATTTCTTGACAGTAAATTTTAATTCTGTTAATATATTAAATATAATATGGCAAAACGATTGGGAGAACTATTAGTAGAAAATGGTGTAATTACTCCTTCTCAACTTGAGGAAGCCCTCGAGATACAGAAGGAAAAGGGTGGTATGCTTGCCAGTATACTGCTAGAGTTGGGTTATGCAGATAGAGAAACACTTGGCAAATACTTAAGTGAGCTCATGCATATCGAGTTTGTAGATGTTACCAAGATTGAAATAGACGATGCTACATTGAATGCGATACCTGCTGAAGTTGCAATGAAATATAGCGTGCTTCCCATAAAGAGAAGAGGCAATATATTAAAAGTAGCAATGTTAACACCTCTGGATGTAAATGTTCTTGATAATTTGAAATTTTCTTCCGGGTTTGAAATTGATTCCATGGTGGCAATTGAATCCGACTTGTTGGAGAAAGTGAAACACTACTATAAAAGTGCTAGTCAACTTGCAGAGATTTTAGAGAATGACGAGATAGATATTAGTGAGGAGGATGTCGAAGTTATAGATAGTAGAGAAGAGGAAGAAGAAGATAGTGAACTCGCAATAATAAGCGAATCCGCACCTGTTGTAAAGTTGGTAAATAAGGTACTTATGACTGCCATTGAAAACAGGGCTGCGGATATTCACATAGAACCGTATGAAAAGGATACGAGGGTAAGATATAGAATTGACGGAATATTACACGAGGTGGATAAGCCTCCGAAAAGATTACACAAAGCGGTTGTTCAAAGAATAAAAATTCTATCGAATATGAATATTACTGAAAAGAGAAGGCCTCAGGACGGGAGAATAAGGTTGAAATATAAGGGCAGGCCGATAGATTTTCGTGTCTCCGTTGTCCCGACGATGTTCGGAGAGAAAGTAGCCATTCGTATTTTGGACAGGGAAGCTATTTCTTTTGATCTCGGAGCATTGGGATTTAACGATGAAATGAAGAAGGTTATAAGAAGGAATATACACAAGCCACATGGTATAATTCTTGTAACGGGCCCCACTGGATCAGGTAAAACAACAACACTCTATGCAATGCTCGATGAGATAAATGATGTGGGAATCAATATAACAACAGCGGAAGATCCGATTGAGTATACTATCGAGGGAATTAATCAATTACAGGTAAGAGAATCCATAGGATTGACATTTGCCTCAGCGCTTAGGGCATATTTAAGACAGGATCCGAATGTCATTATGGTAGGAGAAATTCGTGATAAGGAAACGGCTGAGATAGCAATCAGAGCATCTCTAACAGGTCACCTTGTTTTAAGTACAATGCATACGAACGGTGCAGCTGCTACGGTTACCAGGATAGTTAATATGGGAATAGAACCGTTTCTTGTGGCTTCCACATTAAACCTTGTAATTTCTCAGCGATTGATTAGGAAAATATGCAAAAACTGCAAATATGAAGTTGAAATTGATCCCAATGTTTTGAAAGCGGCTTCCATTGATCCCGATTCACTAAAAGGAATAAAATTTTATAAAGGGAGAGGTTGTAAAGTTTGTATGAATACGGGATATAAAGGAATGGTGGGTATATTTGAAATTTTACAGGTGACTTCAAAAATCAGAGAGGCAATTCTAGAGCGTAAATCTACGGATGAACTACAGGAAATTGCAATAAAGGAAGGAATGTTATCCCTTAGACAAGCTGCCGTGGAAAAATTAAAAGAAGGAGTTACCGATATAGAGAATGTTATAAAGGAAACATCTATACGATGAAGAGAAAATCAAAACTCGGTTTATTGCTCCTTAAAGAGGGGCTGATAAATGAAGAGCAGCTAAAAAGAGCTCTCGATATACAGGAAGAAACAGGTAGAAAATTGGGTAGCATTTTAGTCGGGCTCGGTTTCATAACCCAATCGGAATTGATGAATTTTTTAAGCAATCAGTATCATGTTCCGTTTATCGATTTGCGATCGATTCTCATTGATGGCGAAGTGGTTAATCTGTTACCGAAAGATCTCGTTTACCGGCATCAAGTATTCCCTGTTAAAAAGATTGGTAAAGTTTTGACACTTGCCATGAGCAATCCGGATGATGTAGATGCTATTGAAGAAGTGAAGTTTGCGACCGGTTGCCAGGTAAATCCTGTAATTGCACCTGCTGAAGAGATCAAGAGTGCGATTGAAGAGTATTACGAAGAAATCGGCACGGATATCCAGACCATAGAGGAGGAAGAGATCGACATAGGTGATGATTTACTGGGGGATGAATTTTTAGGTGAATTCGATGAAAGTGATTTTGAAACGATGCAATATGAGCAGGAAGTCGATATAGGCCGTTTAAACCAAAACAGTAAACCGATAGTTAATTATGTAAATTTTATTATTGCCGACGCTGTGAGAAAAGGGGCGAGTGATATACATATAGAGATGTACGAAAAGTTATTCAGGGTGAGATATAGAATCGACGGCGTGTTACGTGAAGTGTTAAAGCCGGATATCACAAAAAGATTTGCAATTGTTGCCAGAATTAAGACAATGGCTAATCTTGATATTACCGAGAGAAGGCGACCTCAGGACGGTAGAATCAGAGTTAATGTCGATAAAAATCCTATCGATATTCGTGTCTCAATAATACCTGTTATTAACGGCGAAAAGGTCGTAATGCGTATTCTCGACCAATCCAGTTTGATGCTGGATATGAGAGATCTGGGTTTTGAAGAGGATAATCTAAAGAAATTTAATAATGCAATAGAGAAACCGTATGGTATCGTACTCGTCACGGGGCCTACGGGAAGCGGAAAATCAACGACTTTATACAGTGCCATGAGCCGATTGAATACTCCGGATGTTCAAATATTAACTGCGGAAGATCCTGTCGAGTATAATTTATTCGGGATAAACCAGGTTCAGGTAAATCCTTCCATCGGGTTCACATTTGCAGAGGCATTAAGAGCTTTTCTCAGGCAGGGACCGGATATCGTAATGGTAGGAGAAATTCGTGATTCCGAAACAGCTCAGATTGCCATAAGAGCGGCTTTAACAGGTCATCTTGTTTTAAGTACGATTCATACCAATGATGCACCAAGTACTATTAACAGATTAATTGATATGGGAATAGAGCCATTCTTGCTATCGGCGTCTTTAAATTTAATACAGGCTCAGCGTCTTGTGAGGCGAATATGCCCTAACTGCAAGACCGAAGTTATGCCCGACGAGAATTTGTTGAGAGAAGCACACATTGATCCTGCGATTTTTGAAGGTAAACCGGTATATAAAGGAGCAGGATGTCCCGTTTGCGGAGGGACCGGATATAAAGGTAGGGTAGCAATTACCGAAGTTCTTGATGTTACTTCACATATAAGAGAACTTATCATTAAAAATGCTTCAACGGAAGAAATTAGGAATGCTGCGAGAAAAGACGGTTTTCGTACGTTACAGGAAGACGGTTTACTGAAGATCAAGAAGGGATTGACTACAATTGAAGAGATAATCAGAGAGACGGGAATAGAAGAATAATATAAATAGGAGGAAAAATGCCGGACGATTTTAATTATAATGCATCAATGGATGATGACAATGAAATATCCATTAATAAACTTTTATCGGAGTTAATAGCAAGAGGAGGGTCGGATTTACATCTTACAACCGGTGCATATCCTATGTTTAGAATAGACGGGGAGCTTACTCCCGCAACAAATTATCCGAGGTTAACTCCGGAGATGACAAAAAACATTGCCTATAGTGTTTTAAATGATCAACAGAAAAAGCAATTTGAAATGGAACATGAGCTTGACCTGTCTTTCGGAATTCCAAAACTGTCAAGATTCAGAGGTAATGTATTCATGCAGAGAGGTGCTGTTGCAATGGCGGTCAGAGTTATTCCATATGAGATAAGATCTTTTAAGGAATTGGGATTACCTCCTGTGATTGCCGAATTATGCAATACTCCTAAGGGCTTGATACTCGTTACAGGTCCTACGGGAAGCGGAAAATCCACCACACTTGCCACAATGATTGATAAGCTTAATGCCGAGAGACATTCTCATATAGTGACTGTTGAAGATCCCATCGAGTTCTTATACAGACACAAGAAATGTATAGTAAATCAGAGACAGGTAGGAAGTGATACGAAAAGTTTCGGAAATGCATTAAAGTATGTTTTGAGACAAGATCCCGATATTGTGCTCATAGGAGAGATGAGAGACCTTGAAACTATTGATGCCGCTCTTACAATTGCGGAAACAGGTCACCTTACATTTGCAACCCTTCACACCAATTCCGCTGCAGAAGCCATTTCTCGTATTGTTGACGCACATCCTGCAAACAGGCAATCACAAGTAAGAGCTCAATTGGCATTTGTTTTAGTGGCGGTTGTAACCCAATCTCTTATACCGAAAATAAGAGGAGGAAGGGCTCTTGCTCTTGAAATAATGGTAGCAACACCGGCTATAAAAGCTTTAATAAGAGATGACAAAGTCCATCAGATATACAGTTTAATACAAGCAGGAAGAAAATACGGTATGCAAACCATGAATCAATCTTTATACGATCTTTATATGCAAAGGCAAATATCTCTTGAAAATGCGTTATCATATTCGAGAAATGTGGAAGAGTTGGAGAAAATGATAGCAGAACATGCCAGAACTTAAACAGGGGGCCACAATATGACCACTTATGTATACAAAGCAAGAACAAGGGACGGGCAAGTGAAAGCAGGGGAAATTCAGGCGGAAAACGAGGGAGATGCATCTCTTAAAATAAGAGAGATGAATTTAATTCCTCTTTCTGTTAAACAAAAACCAAAATCTTTCTTATCCGGAGAGATTTCCTTTGGAAAGCCGAAAGTATCCATGAAAGATATTGCGGTTTTTACGAGACAGTTTGCAACTATGCTTACCGCGGGCTTAAATATGATGGAAGCTCTTAAGGTGCAGAGAGACCAGGTAACGAGTAAAGGTATGAAGAATCTGCTTCAGGAATTGATAAATGATATGGAAGGTGGTGCACAGTTGGGAGAAGCGATGGAACACCATAAAGAGGTTTTCGGACAGCTCTATATAAATATGGTAAAAGCCGGGGAACAGGGCGGAGCTCTTGATACTACACTTCCGAGACTTGCTACATACCTTGAAAAGGATATGGCTCTAAAGGCTAAAATCAAAGGTGCAATGGTTTACCCGGCGGTTATCAGTGTGGTTCTTGTTATCGCGGTAATAATCCTTATGATATTTGTTATTCCGGTTTTTGCGAAGATGTTTACCGGTTTCGGAGCTCAGTTGCCTGCTCCTACAAGATCTATTCTGTGGTTGAGTGATTTTCTAAAGGCGTATTGGTGGTTATTACTTATCATTATTGTCGGAATCTGGCAGGGTATAAAATTTGCTAAAAAGACAAAACAAGGGTTATACTTTTTCGACAAATTATCATTGAAATATCCTGTTTTCGGAGATTTAACATTAAAACAATCCATAGCGAGATTTGCAAGAACACTTGCGACTCTTCAGTCTTCCGGTGTAGCTATTATCGATGCTCTTGATGTGACGGCTAATACTGCGGGAAATAAAATTATCGAGGATGCAATATTGAATGCACGTAACAGTATTAAACAAGGTGAATCCATTGCCTCACCTCTTGAGGAGAGCAAACTGTTCCCGCCAATGGTAACTCAGATGATAAGAATCGGTGAAAAGACCGGGCAGCTCGACGAAATGCTAACGAGAGTTGCTGATTTTTATGATGAAGAGGTTGATACAGCCGTATCAAATCTTACTACGGCACTTGAACCTATAATAATGGTCGTTATGGGAGTTGTTGTCGGATATATTGTTATAGCCATGTATTTACCCGAGTTCCAATTAATACAGCACGTAATGTAGAAAAATCGATGTATTACCATCCCGAAGTGTCTAAAAGGGGAAAAGATGAAAAGGGGTAATTATATTTTACTTTTCGCAAGACCAATATTAATTGCCGCTTTATTGGGAATCGAATTTTTCTTTATAGGGAATCTTGGCAAAACGGATATATTGTTGCTTATTTCCTTGATTGTCGGAGGATTATTAATTTCATTCATCGGTTATATTCTTTTTAAAATTAATGTTAACACTTCGCTATATATTCAATTTATCCTTGATGTTATTCTTTCATCAGTTATATTGTATTTTACGGGAGGTATAGAGAGCCCTTACTTTATATTGTATTTTATTGATATTATTGTTGCATCTATTTATCTTTTTGCAAAAGGCAGTTTTGTTATATCAATTTCAAGTATCATTTCTTTCGTTGCCGTAGTATATTTGCGTTCCAAATTCTCTGTTTTAATTCCTTCCTCGTTTTTGATTTTTTCTTCAAACATATCAAAAGGATTGATTTTTGTCCGAACCTATACATACTCTCTGGCATTTTTAACTGTGGGGGCATTATCGGCTTATATTTCGGAAACATTACTTAAAGGCAAGGAAAATTTACAAGAAATCAGAATCACTCTCAATGACATTATAAAAAGTTTCAATGATGCTTTAATTACGCTTGATAAAAACGGATATATCAAATACTTCAATAACTATTCAAAGAAATTTTTAAAAACCACAAAATTTGTTATTAATCATAATTATAAAGATATTTTGATAGAAGAATTGATGAACAAATTAGGGAACATTGAGAATATAAAAGAGAATCAATTTGAAATCAAATTGGAAAATTCCTATTATAGAGTGAGTATAAGCAGGATCAATAATGGCGAGAATAAAATTATCGGATACAATATTTTCATTACCAATATCAGCGAGCAGAAGAAAATTATAGAAAGAGAAAAGGAAATAGAGCGTTTAAGGGCGATTTCCAATTTGTCTGCGGCAGTTGCTCACGAGATAGGGAATCCACT
>QNBC01000058.1 GCA_003641665.1 candidate division TA06 bacterium | reverse complement strand
GGAAAAGCATCAAGAAGATAAAAATCGAGATAATACCGTTCTTTTCTTTTTATAAAATATCGTGCATCATAAAAATATCCGGAATGTAATAGGTTCGAAATTGTTGATTGAATAGTGTAATTATCAATTATATCTCCTTCCTTGAGATTCAATAATTTCCTGATATATTTTTCACTTCCGCTCGTATTGAAAAATCTTATGCTATCAATTTCACCTTGATAAAGATGTATATGAAGTATGGAATCTTTTACCGAGATGGTATCGAAGGATGCTTCCGGATATCCGTTGTAATTATAAAAATCAATTATACTTAAAAGAGTATCTTTTAAAACTTTTTTATTCAGAACGGAATTTTTAAAGCGTGAAAATTTATTTATAATTGAAGGAAATATGAGATTTCCATTAATGGTTATATTTTTGATATAGGGGAATTCCTTTACATTAACCAATACAGTATCTCCCATGGGTTTTACGCTGATATCATCAAAATAGCCCGATTGCATTAAAGAGCCGTAAATATCGGAAGAATCCGTAAGAGATTTAATAAATTGCTCGGTCAAGTGTTTGTTTCCATTTATTATTATTGTTTTGCCGAATATGGGATTAATAATGAGGAAAATTAAAAGGGCGGTTGTAAAAACCGCCCTGACAGATCTAAAATGCATAAGCTTTGTTCTTTATTCTTAAATCCGCGAGTTTCATTTTGCCGAATTTCATAGCCGTTCCGTCTCGAATCTTTATAGCTTTCTGATAACCTTGCCATGCGAAGTAAAGCCATACAAACCAGGGTATTATCCATATGAAGAAAAACAATGGAATAAAGTAACTCAAAATCCCCACAACGATGTAGAGTGCAACCACAATTACAAGATTCATAATTGCCTGATGTGTATCTCCGTTGTAGAATTGACCGCCACCGGGAATAATCAAACCGAAAAGCAGTGCGAGTAGAGGCTCATGATTCGGTTTCGGTTGGCTTGCATTAAGAACGGGTACCCATGCAAATTGGACAATGATAAGTAAGAAAAGTACAGCAAATAAGATTCTCTTCATTTGCTACCTCCTTTTGGATTAAAAAGTGACATTCTTCTGATACCTTTAACAGGTATTTTGAGATTAAATTTACTTCTATCGATTTTCTTATTTATAATTGTATTCTTATAATTTATATCGGTTTCAATATTCCCCATAGGTGTAAAAACAATAGTTGAAACAGAAGATGCAAGATTAATACCGTTAATATTTTTAAAATGTCTGAAATGTTGTTCCATTATTTCATTACCCCCCAGATCATAATATTCAACATCGGTAATCACATTCAATTTTGGATTAAGATAGATAATTATTCCTGAGAATTTGGCTTTTCTTTTAATTTTTGGTGTTATTGTAACCTTAATTTTCTTTGAAAATATGTTCCCAACAAGTTTCTTATCATAATTATACTCTAATTTATTAAGAAATGTTAAATTATTTTCTCTTTGGAAAGACTTAACTTCGGATTTAGTGAGTTTTGAACCAATATAAACCTTTTTATCGTTCGGAAAGTACCAATAAACAGAGTCCTTTGTTATGAGTATTGATTGACTGAAAGGTTTTGTAAAATAAATAGCGGTTGAATCGCCGATTGAATAATATCTCCCCGAATAATCTCCTCTCTTTGTAGAAGAATAAAAATGTTCCGAAATATCGGATTGAATTGTTTTTACGGAATTATAATTTGCTACAGTTTGCTCAATGACTTTATTCATATCAAACGAGTATAGATTATAAAATAGAGAAAAATATAATATAAATATAAAAACAACACTTTTCGAAACATTCCTCATGAAACTAATATAAAATAAAATAATTTAGCTGTCAAGCGAATATGAACTTTCTCAGATTCAATAAAACAAGAAAAAACCACTTGAAATAAACCTGATTTTGTAGTAAAAAAGAAGCATGAAAAACAGATCTTACCTTTACTCGATTATTACCCTTAGTGATAAGGGTTATAGTGGGGAAAGAGAGGACAAAAATCACCCATTGATCAGATCTTTAATGCAAGAAAACGGTTTTGATTTATTTGATTATATACTGATTCCGGATGAGAAGGATTATCTGATTGATGCTGTAAATAATTTAAAAGATAAATGTGATGTCATATTAACAAACGGAGGAACCGGCTTGTCCCCGAGAGACATAACACCGGATGTGACTTTAGAGTTGATTGAAAAACGATTGTATGGTTTTGAATCCCTGATTATGAGAGAATCACTTAATGAAACACCCTTTGCCGCCTTGTCAAGAGCCGTTTGTGGAACAATAGGGAAAACAATTATAATAAATCTCCCGGGTTCACCTGATGCCGTAAAATCCAATTTAAGCACGATTATTCCAATATTAAAACATGCAATTGATAAATTGCAGGGGGATATGTCCGATTGTGCGGACATTAAAAAATAGATTGAAAAATATTGAGAATTTGTTTATAATATAAGTCTAAATAAAAGGAGTGATAATGGATAAACACTTGATTTTCAAAAGATCCAGAGGAGGGGTAAAAGGGATCTCTATAAACAAAAATAGCTACTATAATAAAAGTATAAGTGAAATTATTCCAAAAGAGTTTTTGCGCACTGAAAAACCGGGATTGCCCAATGTAGGGATACAGGATACTGTCAGACATTTTGTAAATCTTTCGAATTTGAATTATCATGTAGATAAGAATATGTATCCTCTGGGATCATGTACGATGAAATACAATCCTAAAATTAATGAAAGAACTGCAAATTTAAACGGTTTTACCGCTATACATCCCTTACAGAGTGAGAATACCGTACAGGGGGCACTTGAAATAATATATGAATTAGGTGAGATGTTGAAAGAAATCACGGGATTTGATGACATTACTCTTCAACCGGTAGCGGGAGCACACGGCGAATATACGGGCATAATGTTAATTAGGGCTTACCAGGAAGCAAAAGGGAATCCCAGGAAATATATCATCATTCCCGATTCGGCTCATGGCACAAATCCGGCAAGTAGTGTCATGGCAGGGTACGAAACAATCGAAATAAAGTCAAATGAGGATGGATTGGTTGATATTGAAAAATTGAAAGAAATAGTGAACGAAGATGTGGCCGGCATGATGATTACGAATCCCAATACACTTGGATTATTTGAAACTAATATAAAAGAAATAGCAAATATTTTACACAGCAAAGGTGCCTTATTGTATATGGATGGCGCTAACTTGAATGCGCTTCTCGGCATTGTAAAGCCCGGAGAGATCGGGGCTGACATACTTCACTTTAATTTACACAAAACATTCTCTACTCCACATGGGGGGGGAGGACCTGGCGGCGGAGCAATTGCAGTTAAATCACATTTGAGTGATTTCCTTCCGGTTCCCCGTATCGTAAAGGATGGAGAAAAGTATAAGTTTCTATACGACAGAGAAAAATCCATTGGGAAAATTCATTCCTTCTACGGGAACTTCCTTGTGATTGTACGTGCATATACGTATCTTAAGATGATCGGAGAGGAACATCTCGGAGAAATAAGCAAAAATGCTATTATTAATGCCAATTACATAAAAAGCAGACTTGAGAAACATTATAATCTGAAATATAAAAAACACTGCATGCATGAAGTTGTTCTGGATGGTAATTTACAGAAGAGCAATTACGGAGTAAGAACATTGGATATTGCAAAAAGATTGCTTGATTATGGATTTCATGCTCCGACAATTTATTTCCCTCTTATTATTCATGAAGCAATCATGATAGAACCTACTGAAACGGAATCAAAGGAAACCCTGGATGAATTTTGTGATGTTATGATTAAAATAGCAAATGAAGCAAAAGAGAATACGGAAATTGTTAAAAGTGCTCCTCATAACACACCTGTAGGGCGTCTAAATGATGCATTAGCCGTAAAACAACTTGACATTAGCTACAGGGAGTGAGATGAATTTTTTTAAGAATCTGTTTGGCGATGAAATCAGAAGTGATGCTGTTTCAATAGACGAGATACCGGAACAGGTAAGGAATGAAATAATAGATAAAATAGCTACTGAAATAGTGGATAGGCGACTCACGGCACCGGCGTTACTCTTCGGGGAAACAATTAAGCCGATAAACAGAATAGCAGGCCAGTTATCTATATTTTTTGAACCTCTAATACAAACTGTTTTTCCTGTAAAATATTACAGAGAAGCAACAATAGTTCTAAGTGACAGAGTTTATTTTGAGAAATTATTGACAAAGATAGAAGAATTAAGTCAGAAAACCCCATAGGAGGTAGAATGATCAAACCGGAAGAGATTAAATCGATTGTAGCCACAGATTGTGGTAGTACTACAACCAAGGCAATATTAATTGAGAAAAAGGAGGATGGATACAGATTGATAGTCAGGGGAGAAGCCCCTACTACAGTTGAAGCTCCTTTTGAAGATGTTACAAGAGGTGTGTTAAACGCAGTGACGGAAGTTGAGGAACTCGCCAATAAAGAGATTTTGGACGGAGAAAACTTTATAAAGCCTTACAAGGATAAAAATCACGGCATAGACATCTATATATCAACATCGAGTGCCGGTGGCGGATTACAGATGATGGTTGCGGGAGTTGTAAAAACAATGACTGCTGAAAGTGCAGCAAGAGCCGCGCTGGGGGCAGGAGCAATTGTTATGGATACGATAGCGTCCAATGACGGAAGGCAAATGCATGAAAAAATAGAAAGAATCAGAACACTGAGACCGGATATGATTTTATTGTCCGGTGGTGTTGATGGGGGAACGATTTCACATGTAGCCGAACTATCGGAAATTATCGCCGCAGCTGATCCAAAGCCCAGATTCGGTTCAACTTATAAACTCCCGGTAATATTTGCAGGGAATAAGGATGCAAGGGAAATTGTAAAAAACAATCTCGGAGAAAAAACTGACCTTTTTATAGTTGAAAATTTGAGACCTGTACTTGAAAGGGAGAATCTCAAGCCGGCAAGAGATAAAATACATGACCTATTTATGGAACATGTTATGGCGCAGGCTCCCGGCTATAAAAAATTAATGAGTTGGACAGATGTTTCCATAATGCCTACCCCTGGAGCCGTAGGTCTGTTGATAGAAAAAATAGCGAAAAAAAACGGGATAGAAGTACTAGGTGTTGATATAGGAGGGGCTACAACGGATGTTTTCTCCGTATTCCAGGAGATTTTCAACAGAACAGTAAGCGCAAACCTTGGAATGAGTTACAGTATATCCAATGTTATGGCAAGTTCCGGGATTAAAAATATTATGCGATGGATTCCTTTCCATATGGACGAAAAAGAAGTTAGAAACAGAATTAAAAATAAAATGATTCGCCCTACCACTATCCCTCAAACAATTGAGGATCTTCAATTGGAGCAGGCAATTGCAAGAGAAGCATTGAGATTGGCACTTGAACAACACAAAACGATGGCTGTTAGCCTAAAAGGTGTTCAACAGGAGAGAACTATTTCCGATACATTTAACCAAACACAATCCGGAGCGACACTTGTTAATATGGAAACACTAAATATGATAGTCGGTTCCGGAGGTGTTTTGTCGCACGCCCCGAGAAGGGTTCAATCGGCATTCATGATGATAGATGCCTTTTTGCCCGAAGGATTTACAATGTTAACCGTTGATAGTATTTTCATGATGCCTCAACTCGGTGTTTTATCTCAGGTTCATGAACAAGCTGCTACGGAAGTTTTTGATAAGGATTGTTTGATTAGGCTGGGTACATGTATTGCTCCCATCGGAAATGCCAAGAAGTACGGTTCTTCATGTATCACAGTTTCTTTTAATGGAAATACAAAAGAAGTAAAATATGGAGAAATGGCTCTTATTCCTTTGGGAGTCGGTGAAAAAATGAAAATTAAAGTCAAACCTGAAAAAAATTTCGATATGGGTGAAGGAAACGGCAAGGAAGTGACCAAAGAAGTCGAAGGTGGTGTTGTCGGTCTTATAATCGATGCCAGAGGAAGAAGACCTTTTACCTTACCTGAAGACAATAAGTTGAGAGTCGAGAAATTAACGGAATGGAATAAAGTTCTCGGAACATATCCCGAGATTAAATAAGGAGGTATAAATTGGCTCATGCATTTACACCTGGATTAAAGGTAAGCGAAAAAGCCGTTATATATAAAGAAAGGCGGTTACCACTTAAAGGCGAAGTGGTTGTAAAAATCGGAGATAAAGTTAAAGCTGATGATATCGTGGCAAAAACTGCAATCCCCGGTGATGTTGAAACATTGAATATAGCAGGACGTTTGGGCGTATCTCCCGAGGATGTTAAAGAATTTTTAAAGGTTAAAGTAGGCCAAGAAGTCAACAAAGATGATGTGATTGCCGAAACAAACGGATTTTTCGGATTATTCAAAACCGTTATAAAATCACCTATAACGGGAAGTATAGAGAATATATCTGGAATAACGGGGCAAATGATACTCAGGCATCCTCCGAAACCTATTGAAATAGATGCCTACATTGATGGTTATGTAACGGAGATAATAGAAAACGAAGGTGTTAAAGTTCAAACAAAAGGAACATTCGTGCAAGGTATTTTCGGAATTGGCGGAGAAGCACGAGGCGAAATAATGAGGATTGCCAAATCTAACGATTCTGTTATTACTGAAAATGATATAACATCAAATTGTAAAGGAAAAGTTTTGATAGCCGGAGCTTTCATAGATGTTAAAACATTGAGAAAAGCGGTTTCTGTCGGGGCAAAAGGGATTGTCGTTGGTGGAATTGATGACAGAGATATTAAAGAATTTTTAGGCTATGATATAGGTGTTGCAATAACCGGTTCGGAAAAGAAAGGAATAACTCTCATCGTTACCGAAGGCTTTGGTCAAATGAGTATGGCAAAGAGGACTTTTGAGATTCTCTCTTCACATGAGGGAGAGGTAGCATCAATAAACGGAGCCACACAAATTAGAGCCGGAGTTCTCCGCCCGGAAGTTATTATTCCCAATTTCAATTTGAAAGATGAAGATTTATCATCAGTCGATTCTTCGAGTGGAATCAAGGTGGGGCATAATGTAAGGATTATCCGTGCTCCTTATTTTGGTTTAATAGGAAAAGTTACAAAACTACCTCCCGAGTTAGAAAAAATCGAAACAGAGGCAAAAGTCAGAATTCTGGAAGTGGAATTAAATGACGGAAGAAAAATAACGTTGCCAAGGGCTAACATAGAACTTATTGAAGAATAGTAAGAGCCCCTGAGGGGGCTCTTACTTGCCAAAAATCTTTTTTAAATATATAGTTTAAAAAAGGAGTGAGTATGAAAAGAATATTAATTGTGGATGATGAGCCCGATTTATTAGATTTAATTGAGCTGATACTGACTAATGAGGGGTATGAAGTTAACAAAGCACAAAATGGAAAAACAGCAGTTGAATTGGCAAGCAAGAATAATTATGACTTGATAATAATGGATATTATGATGCCCGAAATGGACGGTTGGGAAACCATAAAAACCATCAGAGCAGAAAAGAAAAATCTTAACTTACCCGTTGTGATGCTTACTTGCCGCGATAATTCACAGGATAAATATTTTGCCATACAAGAGGGTGTTGAAGACTATGTTACAAAACCATTTACACCTAACCAATTAGTTAGCATAATTGAAAATATATTTGCATAATATTTATGGAAGAAGACAGATCCTCTTACCTACGATTTAAATCAGCACTTTATGATAATGAAATCGACTTACCGGTTTACTTATTAAAATTGAGTAAGATTAGAGAGCTAATTGAAAACATGTTTCAAATCGGAGTTATTACAGTAAACCTTGACACTGAATACGAGGAATTAAACGGATGGGAACTATTCGATAGCAAACGTTACTTATTATCTATTGTATTAAAAAGCATTTCGGAAAAATATGAAGAGCTAATATTATCGATATTTGCCGTTCGAAGTGGAACCTTTATTCTTTTTTTCCCTTTTAAAGAAGAGGAAAAGTTCGAAATATTTATGAAGATGCTGGATAGTAATATAACGGAATATTGCAATGCCGAAATATTTAGTGATAAATATGTGGAATTTGCCCATGATTATTTACCTTTAAACAAAGACTTAAGAATCGAAAGACTTGTTGAATCAACTATTTATAAATGTTTAAATAGGATAAACACCGTTAGAAAGGAAGATTATGAACGAGGGGAAGAACACTTGATAAAACTTTTAAATGAGGAAAACATTACTGTTTACTTTCAACCTATTATTGATATCGAAAATAATTCCATATTAGCTTTTGAATTCCTTTCGAGAACAAATATTGCTTATTTTTCCAATACGGATATTTTATTTAGAATTAATTCCAATTATAAATCTTACAACAAATTGGAAAGCTTGTGTTTTAAAAAAATTATCGATATAATTCAAGAGAAGCAATTACCTGTGAAATATTCCATAAACTTTTCATCTGATTATATTCTTCATCATTTAATGGAGGATAAAAACATCAAGAGAATAATAGATAGAAATGATTTAATGCCTTCCGATTTTATAATAGAAATTACGGAAAGAAGTCCTATCAGGGATCTGTTAAGATTTAAACATGTTATTAAAACATTGAAAAATTACGGGTTTAAAATCGCAATTGATGATGTTGGGTCCGGATATTCGACACTGGGTATGATATCCGAAATAAATCCCGATTATATTAAATATGATTTAAAATTGATACACGACATAGATAAAATGCCTATAAAAAGGGAACTTTTAAAAAGTATTATTAATTTCGCCTATGAGCAAAATCTGACTTTGATAGCCGAGGGGGTGGAGACAAAAGAAGAATTCGAAACCATAAGGCAGCTCGGAGTAAAGTACGTACAAGGATATTTCTTCCAGACTCCCACAACAGATCCACAAAAAATACTGAACAAATATGCAATCAAAAATTAAAGTATTGCCTTCAAACACAATTTCTCAAATTGCAGCTGGTGAGGTTATAGACAGACCAGCCTCTTGCGTTAAAGAATTGCTTGAAAACAGCATCGATGCCGGGGCAAAAAAAATCGACATTGAGATAAAATCTGCAGGCAAATCATTGATAAGAGTTAGGGATAACGGCAGCGGTATGAATAAGGAAGATATAATAAACTCCGTAAAACGTCATGCAACCAGCAAAATCAATGCAATAGAGGATCTTGAGCGTATAAAATCATATGGATTCAGAGGGGAAGCTTTGGCGAGTATTGCATCCGTATCAAAACTATCAATAATTTCCAGAACTTCCGATGATCAAGTGGGCACAAGGATATTTTTTGATAAAGGAAAAGCGATAAACATAGATGAAGTGGCAAGTGAAATAGGGACAACAGTATATGTGGAAAGGTTGTTCTATAACTTACCGGTTAGATTTAAATTCCTTAAATCGGATGTAAGTGAATACAGGGCGATTCTTCAAGAGATATTTCACTCGGCTTTACCAAACCCTCATATCGAATATAGTGTCAAATCGGATAATCGCAATGTTATTAACTTACCGGCAACAGATAACATAAAGGAGAGAATTTTTCAAATTATTGACAGTTCTTATGAAAGTAAATTTATACCTATTAATTATGATGATGAAAAATATCATATTAAAGGCTTCATTACAAAACCGGAAATCAATATAAATTCGAATAATTACAGAGAGATATTTATTAATGGAAGGTATGTTTCAAACAAGACTGTTGCAAAAGCAATAATTTCAGGATACGGTGAAACTTATACAAAATCGAGACCGGGCTATTATTTGTTTATAGAACTCCCTCAAAACGAGATTGATGTTAACATTCATCCGAAAAAACTTGAAGTAAAATTCCAGGATGAGAAACACATATTTTCCTTGATTTATCACACTATACAGGAAGCAATACTTTCCGGGAATGGCGTGATAACTGTAAAAGACAGAATCAATATCGAGAATAATTCATTCAAATATAATCAATCGCCGGAGACTAACAATTCTATATCTCTCTTTAGTGATACTGAAGAGTATAAAGCCGAACAACAGAAATCATTTACATTTGAGGATAGAATAAACAAGAGTAAATTCTGGCAATTTCATGATACTTATGTACTTACCGAAACACAGACGGCTCTTTTAATTATTGACCAACATGCCGCACATGAAAGAATAATATACGAGCAACTGCAAAAAGAGGAATTGTCGAAAAGTCAAAAATTATTGTTTCCCATTGTAATCAATCTTGCTGCCGATAAAATAGCATTTATCGATTCGATAATTAATGATCTTGAATCATTAAAGTTTGAAATATCGAAATTCAGCGGCAATACGCTTATTATAAATGCCGTACCATCAATTATTAAGAAGATTACAAAAGACATGTTTATGGAAATTGTCGAGGGAGTGAAGAGTGAAAAGGGCACCAATAAGTTTGATAATATAATTAAAACAATTGCATGCAAAGCGGCAATAAAAGCCAATCAAAAATTGTCTTATAATGAAATGGAAGAATTGGTCGCCAATCTGTTTAAATGTAAGGTTCCATACTAATGCGCACATGGTAGAACAACAATGATAAAAATAACATTGGATGAAATTGAAAAATTAGTTGGCAGATGAAAATCTATTATTCTATAGTCGGGCCAACGG
>QNBC01000057.1 GCA_003641665.1 candidate division TA06 bacterium | reverse complement strand
CTCGCTGTTTGCAGACCAATCGACTGCGAGTCGCGAACCGTCGCCCTGATCCTGAATATGTATATTTTCTACTTGAGCGGGATAATTAACACATGCAATAAGTGTTGCCAAACCTGCTCTAACTATTTCAGAAACGTATGGTACACTTACATATGGAAGACTATGGTGTACCGTGTGATATTTACCCCATATATACTCCAAAGCAAATGTAACACAATATCCCTGCTGATAAAATTCCCAGGCATCGGCCGCTTGAAAAGGGTCTTGCCAAATTACAGGAGTCAAACCAGTATATATCTCGGATGATGCAGCAAATAAATTCACATACATCTCCGAACCGGAATATTCCACTATAAAAAAATAATATGTGTTTTCATAGTTGCCTATCATATCATAGTTGAACATACAGGCGATATTCATACCGCTTGCACTTGCATTCGATGCATAATGAGCACTTCCCAAACCTCCTAATTCTTCGGATGCAAAGGCTATAAATATAACCGTCTTGTCAGGGGGATTGGATGCAAGAATTCTTGCTATTTCAAGTGTAGCTGTTAACCCTGTACCGTTATCATCCACACCGGGAGCAAGTGTATATGCTATTGTAGTATCAGGCCATATAATAGAATCCCAGTGCCCTCCCACTATATATACCTCTGTCGTATCTTTTGTCCCAGGGATCGTTGCCACTACATTTACCTGCATGCTGTCTCCGTTAGGGTCTGCATATGATGTATAGAATGTATCAAATACCACATCCGTTATCCCCATATTCAGGAAGTATTGCTTTATCGAATCGGCTACAGTAAATCTATTAGATGCAAGCATAAATCTTGTATCGAATCCCTGCAAATCCTCAAGACGACTTCTTATGAAATTAGTATCCACCTGTGAGACTATATCAGCAATCCCGGGATCATAATGTACATCTCTCGATTTTCCTTTCTTGATATTCCTGTATGAAAGTGGCTTCAATTTAAGTGGAATAATCTTCAATCTCTCTCTGGGTGACGCTCTTAAAACATCTATCTCTTTGATACTCCTTACAAGGAATATATCATCTTCACAAAGTATAACTTCACCTACTCTTTTTGCATCTTCTATATTGCATTTCTCCATACTTGAGACCATGTAAAATTTATAACCGCTTATGTCCGAAATATATTTTGTTTTATATCCCTTTTTATTAAGTAAATCCATATCGGAATGTTCTCCCCCTATGATAATACTACCCGGCAGTCTCAAATACAAAGGCAATTTCATCTCCTCTGCCGTATTCAACATATCGTTGTATGTCCCACCTTTAATTTGAATAAGTCCTTTGGGTGTAGCACCATTTATAAATAGCGGTACAACAACAAATAATGCAAGAAGTATAATATTAATTTTATATCTAAATAAAATTCTTTTCATAGGATCCTCCAGTTAAATATTTATGTTCTATATATGATACATTTAATAAAATAATTTGTCAATGATAGGTAAGTGTAGATATATTCACCGGATAGAAGAGAGATTCCGAAACAAGTCCGGAATGACAAAGACAAGTGAAGAATGACTATCTTTCTGTCACCCTCTATCCTGTGCTGAACTTGTTTCAGTATTGTTCCAGGGGCTTGGATGCCGAAGCAATACCAGGCTAAAAATATGTAGAAACACCAAAACAAAATTCAAAAAACGAAGGAAAATTTATCCTTTTGAACTTTTTACGTGGTTTCGAAACTAAAGTGAATTATCATAATCCTTTTATAAAAAGTGGTAAGTATGTCTGTCTATACCACGTGCCTAATTTTATCTCGCAGGTATGGCAATAACATTAAGATGACTACTCTTGTTTGACGCTCGGGTAAAAATCTGTTATTTATTGGTATGATTATGTTACACGGCTTGATAATTGCTTTATTGCTCTACTACCCGCTTCCGCAAAAAACATACGTGACATCGGGATTTATGGAATCACGAATGGGTAGATTTCATGCAGGGATTGATCTGGGAACAAATATGCAGGAAGGAGTTCCCATAATATCACCCGAGAATGGTGAAATATATCATATTCATATCTTTAATGGCGGATACGGGAAAGCCATGTATATGAGGGGAAATTCGGGTAAAATATACGTATTCGCCCACCTGTCGAGGTTTAGATCTGATATTAATAAATATGTTCTCGGGCAACAGTTTAAAACATTCCAATATACGCAAAATCTTTATTTTAAATCGAGATTCCTTGTAACCAGGAATGAAATTATAGCATATACGGGATCTTCAGGATTAAAAAGTCCCCATTTACATTTCGAGATGCGCTCAAAATCGAATGATCCGATTAATCCGATTCCTTTTCTAAATATCGATGATACAATTCCCCCGGAAATCGATTCTGTGATGATTGTCCCTTCGGATTACCACTCTTATATTTCGGGACTTCCCATTCCGAGGATCGTTCGAAATAATGATTCCATTTCCATAAAAGGTAAATTCGGCATAATAGTATTTTGCAAGGATTATATCGACAACTTTAAATATAAGACCGTTCCTTATGAAATCACTCTTATTACCAATAAGATAAACAACATTGTGTTTAAGGCAAACAAATTCAAATACCAAAATAACAGATTTGCCTCGTGGTTTTTCTATCGGAATCACAAAGGATGGGGTATACGATTATACAAAAATCCTGATTCTCCCAACCTTGTTTCTCCTTTTTGCGGAAATGTCTCCATTAGTGCAAGTGATTTTGCCGGAAATACGAATGATTTTCATTTTTTCGTGATAGAATCCTGTAAAAACAACATTAATTTACCGGATTCCGATATGATTTTTACCAATGGTATTATTCACATAACAGGGAAATACAGACAATTGAATTTCTCCGGGGCAAACATAATAAAATCGATTCATTCAGAAAATATTTATCATTTTCTACTTTCCCCCTTATCCGATACGATATGTGTAGGAAAGGACACATTCTATAGATTAACCCGGAAAAAATTTTTAATCAAAAAGGGGAAATATACTATATCCCTCGGACGCAATTCTCTAAGAGAGCAGGTTATTATGCATCTCTCTCTCAAAGATGATTCGTTGTTGATAAAATTTTCCGATACACCATTTGAGAAACCTTTGGTGATAACCAATAATAAATACCGGAAAAAAGAAATTTTTTACAACGCTTTAAACGGAGCATACATGGGAACACGCAAAGCAAAAATTCGGAACAGTATGATTCTGTCCGTAAAGTTAGACACTTTGCCACCTGAGGTTTGCTCCGTAAAAAAGGAAAGAGACACGATTTTTGTATCGGTTAAGGATATTGATTCCAAAATCAGATTGAATTCCGTATCCGCCTACTATAGTTCAATCAGATTGTTATCTATTCCGACAAAGAGAGGATTCAAATTTATTTCCAATAAAAGACTTCCGGAAAACGGACTTTTTTTACTGAGATGCGAGGACATTTTAAACAATAAACTACTTTACAAAAAACAATTTTACCGTTAAAATAGCACAAAACAGGTTATGGAGGCACTATGGATAATACCGTATATAATCCTACGGAAATTGAGAAAAAATGGAGAGATTGGTGGGAACAAAACGGAATATATAAATTCGACAAAAAAAGTAAAAAACCTAAATTTTATAATCTCGTTATGTTCAGTTACCCATCCGGGAATAAACTACATATCGGACATTGGTATAATTACGGACCAGCCGATACCTTTGCTCGATATAAAAGATTAAAAGGATTCAATGTTTTCGAACCGATGGGTTTTGATGCATTCGGTTTACCGGCAGAAAATTATGCCATAAAACATGGCATACACCCTGCTATCAGCACCAAAAAAAATATTGAGTATATGGAAAAACAGCTGAAAGCAATTGGTGCAATGTACGATTGGGATTATGAAATAGACACAAGTGATCCTAAATACTACAAATGGACACAATGGGTTTTCTTGAAAATGTATGAAAGGGGGCTTGCGTATCAAAAGGAAGCTCCGGTAAACTGGTGTCCTCACTGTCAAACGGTTCTTGCCAACGAGCAAGTGACCGCCGAGGGAGAATGTGAAAGATGCGGGACTAAAGTAATCAAACGTAATCTTAAACAATGGTTTTTCAAAATAACGGATTATGCCGATCGTCTTCTCGAAGGTCTTGACAGAATCAATTGGCCCGAAAAAACAAAAATAATGCAAAGGAACTGGATTGGTAGAAGCGAAGGAGCCATGATAGAATTCCCCGTAAAAGATAAAGATTTGAAATTAACGGTTTTTACTACAAGACCGGATACTATCTTCGGTGTAACATACTGTGTTGTTGCTCCCGAACATCCCATTGTGAAAGAATTGACAACGGAATCACAATCCGAAGAAGTTAGGAAATACATAGAAAAGACACTCAGGGAAAACGAAATCGAACGTCAATCCACCGAACACGAAAAAACAGGTGTCTTTACGGGAAGTTATGCCGTAAATCCTGTAAACGGCGAAGATATACCTATTTGGATATCCGATTATGTAATCGCATCTTACGGAACAGGAATGGTAATGGCTGTGCCAGCACACGATACAAGGGATTTTGCATTCGCCAAAAAATTCAATCTTCCCATTAAAATTGTTATAAAACCGGAAAATTCCTCTCTTTCACCCGAGGAGATGGAGGATGCGTATACCGAATCCGGTAAAATGGTTAACTCGGGTGATTTCAACGGAATGGAATCTGAAGAATTCAAGAATAAAATAATAGAATATTTCGAAAACAAAGGCATAGGAAAACGTCATATCAATTATAGACTTAGAGACTGGTTAATATCGAGGCAACGTTATTGGGGGGCTCCCATTCCCGTTATCCATTGTCCTAAATGCGGAACCGTACCGGTTCCCGTGGAAGATCTACCTGTAAGACTTCCAGAAAATGTTGATTTTAACCCCAAAGGTAAATCTCCCCTTGCATCAGTCCCGGAATTTATGAATGTTAAATGCCCTGTTTGCGGAGGGGATGCAAAAAGAGATCCCGACACGATGGATACATTCGTTTGTTCCTCCTGGTACTACCTCAGATATCCTGATCCACATATTGATAACTATCCCTTTAATAAGGAGATGGTTGATAAATTGCTACCGGTGGATCAGTACATAGGGGGAGCGGAACACGCTACAATGCACCTGCTCTACGCACGATTTGTAACAAAGATGCTGTATGATGCAGGAGAAATAAGGTTCGACGAACCTTTTATCAACCTGTTTCATCAGGGAACCATAACACGTAACGGTGCGAAAATGTCAAAATCCAGGGGCAATGTCGTAAATCCGGATGATTTTGTAGAAACATACGGATCCGACACATTCCGTATGTATATGATGTTTATGGGTAGTTACGAAGAGGGGGGAGACTGGGATGATAAAGGAATCAACGGTATTCACAGGTTTCTCGCAAGGATATACAGATTGTATAAGAACTACTACTTTAAAGACGGAACTTCTCGAGAAAAAAGCTTATCTCTGAATAAAAGGTTACATTACACAATAAAAAACGTTGAAAACGATACGGAACGTTTTAGCTTTAATACTGCAATTGCAAGAATGATGGAGTTTGTAAATGATACTTACGATTATATTAAAGGCGATATAAATCCGCAATTTTTCAAGGAAATTCTGGATCAATTTCTGATAATTCTCTCTCCCTATGCTCCGCATCTTTCCGAAGAACTGTGGCATTTCACAGGGAGAGAATCATCCGTCTTTGATGAGAAATGGCCTAAATATGACGAAAATATCCTCAAAGAAAGGGAAATCACGATAGCCGTTCAGATAAATGGAAAAGTTAGAGCAACTGTTAAAATAGAAGCAGATACTAATGATGAAAGTGTAAAATCAACCGTTTTACAAAATAATAGGGTCAAACAATACACGGAAGGAAAGAACATAAAAAAATTTATTTATATAAAGAACAAAATTGTCAATATTGTTATATGAAACCCTAATATTGAGGTAACGAAACGGAAAATACATTAAATCCGTTTCTGAGGCTCTCTACATTGAACTCTCCATTATGGGCTTTAACAATGGATTTTACAATTGCCAATCCTAATCCAACACCGGTGGCACTCTCCACTGATTTTAATCTTACAAACGGCTCGGTAATACGCTCTATATCCTCATTACTGATATGTTTACCGGTATTTTTTACACCGAATACTACATTATTACCGGTATTCCTGGCAAACAAAACTATCTCGCCAAAGGGTTCTGTATACTTGAACGCATTGTCGAGTAGATTATCCAAAATAATATGAATCTTTTCTCTATCACCGAAAATCATCTTCTCTTGTAGATTTATATCCAACTTAAAATCGAACTCCTTTTCAACGGCTAACATATTCCTTTCCTCAAACAGATCTATTAAAAGAACTTTTAAATCAAACAATTTCTTGTTATACACATCACTAGCCGTTTCCAGTTTTGTAACAAGCAAAACATTTTCTAACATTTTTTGTAATCTTAGCATATTTTTATCCACTATGAGTAGAGCTTTTTTCTGCTTTTCGCTCAGATTACCCAATTTACCATCGATCACGTATTTCAAATACCCCTCAATTGATGTTATCGGTGTCATCAGATCATGGGAAAGGCGTCCTAATATTCTTGACTGCTTCTCTTTTTGATGCTTCAATTCTGCATTCATTTCTCTAAGGGCAACATTCAAGCTTTCCAAATCCCTAAATCTGCTTAAATCGTTTAATATCACAATTTTACCGCGTTCCTTTCCGTTTTTATAAATTGATTTTATATCTATGCTGATTACCTTATCATTATCTTTTATTCTGAACTGCCCTGTATAGTCCGTATTCTCCAATGTCAATGCATTTTCCAAATGTTTGCTGACATTTATAGCTCTCTCTCTACTAATGAATTGGATAAATTCCGATATTTTTTTGAATCTCCGTTCCGTTGACAAAAGTTCTCCCACAGTCCTATTTTGGGCAATTACGCTATTGTCCGAAAATGCAATAAAACCTACATGCATATTGCTTATAATAGTGTCCAAATCAAGAATATCTTTTTCCAATTTCTGTTTTAAAATTATTACATACAAAAATACGGCAGTAGCTACTAGTAATGCGGGTGCAGTCAAATCCACTTCCGTTTCCACGATTTTAAATATGTATAAAATATTTAAGATCAAGGGTGTCATTATTCCAAAAACAAGTATAATATACTCTCGACTTACATTACGAATAGCTTTAATTATAACGATGACTATTCCCGAAAAAATAAAAACATAATTTATTATCGCATTATACCAAAACCAAGGACCGTAAACTGTGTTTGTTCTGAAATATACAATAGAATATTTATAAAAGAGATGATGATAAGGATTAGTCAAAACCCCCAAATAGCCGAAAAGAGATAAGACAATAGAAACAAATGTTATTTTTATCAGATATTTTCTAAAATATTCGGTAAACATAACGGCAAGAATCATCCACGAAATTGACATCATATTGATAAAAATGTATTCCACTCTTATTATACTGTAATGGTAAATAGGAGATAAACCATAGTAAAATGCATCCATTAGTGACATCATGGTAATGCCGATGGAAAGAAATGCAAAGGGTATGTATATTTTCTTTGCACCAATCTGAAAAATTGCATACAAAAACATTAATAAACTGATTACCCCTGAAATTGTCAGGACTATAAAATATATTCCATTTGCCATAAATATATTTTATACGATTTATCGACTCTTTTTCAAGGAGTAAATTATTTTTTTCGTGATTTCGTATGAAAGGAAAAAAACAATGGGGGCCAAAACAAGACTCCCCAATAATATTATTGTATATCCTCGCCCTATTTGCGCAAGAGTTCCGCTTCCTAATTTTATCCAGATCCATGACTTGCCCGTTATAATATTTCCGACACCATAATCCAATGCAAATATAAAAGGAGCAAGTGGGGGTATGGACAATTGAGAACCGAGAATTATCGCCATTTTGTTAATTTTATAACGCCGAAGTAACGCCGCAATTCCTAAAGCGGCTATCGTTTGAAGCCCGTAAATCGGGATTATAGCGATCACCACCCCGATAGACACACCCAATGCTATATCGGTTGGAGAATTGTTTTTTTCGAATAGTTGTCTTAATGTCTTTTTGAAGAAATTGACATATTCTCCCGGAGTAAAAAGAAACTTCATCCGTTTATCAATTCTTTTAAGAAAGACTTACCATTTTTTAGTTGCAATTCGAAATAATCGGCTATTGTAGCTCCAAGATCGGCAAACGTATCCCTTATGCCGAGTGAAATATCTTTTTTACCCGAAGGAGAATAACATAAAAGAGGAACAAATTCTCTCGAATGATCTGTACTCGGTGTTGTAGGATCATTTCCATGGTCAGCAGTAAGACAAAACAAATCTTCTTTATGTAGTCGAGATAGTATCCTTCCCAAATATACATCTGCAAATTCAAGATTTTTTCTGTATCCTTCAACATCATTTCTATGTCCGTATTTCGTGTCGAAATCAACGAGATTTATAAAGGCCAGCCCCTCCCAATCATTTCTATCTATCAACTCAAGTGTCAATTTCAAGCCTTCCTCGTCACCGTGTGTATGATGATCTTCCGTAAGACCGTTTCCTGAAAACAGGTTCCCTATTTTACCGACACCTATAACATCATGTCCATTATGTTTTAATTGGTCGAGGAGTGTTTCGGATACAGGAGGAACAGCAAAATCCTTTCTCTCGTATGTTCTGACAAAATGTCCGGGCGTTCCTTCGAATGGTCTTGCAATAACCCTTGCAACATCGTATCCATCATCTAATATTTTTCTTGCTATTTCGCAGTATTTATAGAGTTTTTCAACGGAACACACACTTTTATGGCATGCAATTTGAAATACCGAATCATCCGATGTATATATAATAGGAAAACCTGTTTTTAAATGCTTTAATCCTAATTCCTCTATTATAACCGTTCCCGAAGCGACTTTATTACCCAATATGCCTTTTATTCCTGTTTCTCTTTTAAATCGCTCGATTAAATCTTGCGGAAAACCATTCGGATATGTCTTAAACCCTTTTTCGAGTATAAGTCCCGTAATCTCCCAGTGCCCCGTTACACTGTCTTTACCATTTGATTTTTCTCTCATCTTTCCATAACCACCGATTGCATTAACATCCCCTCTTATCCCGTTTATGGGTATTATTTTACCTAATCCCATCTTTTCCAAATTGGGAATTCGTAACCCTTTTTTATATTCAATCGTATGTTTTAATGTATTACTTCCTTCATCACCAAACTTGTAACTGTCCTCCTGTTCCCCAATTCCTGCTCCGTCATACACGAGAATAAACGCTCTTTTCTTCATATTTCATCTCCATATCTTTCGAAGAAAACCGAATAGATCGGTCTGTTCAGTGCTTTTGCCAAAATTTGGCATTTGATTAAAAATAAGAAATAAATATTTTTCATCATATGGTACGACTCGAAATTTGCCTGCCCTTTTGAAATCACCAGGGAAAATTGTTTTAGAGTCTCGGTATCTCCAATTTTTATCGGAATTATATTTTGTCTTTCGAAGCCGAGCATTTTCGCTTCCCTTTCGGTAACATCATTTATGATAGGAAAATCTCTAACACCCACATAGATTTCCTTTCCCATATCCGTCATTAGATCTATCAATATCTTATCGAAAACGATTTCCCCGGCATTATCAGTTAAATATAATATTTTGGATTCATTACATATTGCTCTTTTAAAATCGCTGATTTCATCATCGGATATATCAATTTCTTCGCACATTTCAATTGTTTTTTTTACATCAATATCGGCAAATATTCCAAGATCAATTTTATTACCGCAAATCGCATATTTGATTCCTTCTTTAATGGGATTTTTTGCATTCATAACATTGTTTCTGATTTCGGCATAATATTCAAGAGCATGATTATTTTGCAAATCTTTGTCCTTAAGGTAAGGATCGGATACACCGGAATGGTTTACTACAACATCGTTTACGATTAATGATAACTCTATGGGAGAAATTCCCTCGTGCCATTTTTGCCCCATTTGGTCATAAACACATCTGAGAAGCTCCCATTGCCTCTTCTCGTTATCGGTGATCTTTTTTATTGTCCTTATCCCTTGATTTAAGACACAGGGGATACATTCCGGAAATATTTTCATAGAGATATTATAACCGTATTTTAAATAATGTCAATAATCGCCACTCGGACTATCAAACAATATCAAATATAAATTTTCCATTCGGTTCAAAATTTGGTCAATAAAAAATAGATATGTACACAAAAAATTTCAAAAAAACACTTGCATTTTTTTATAATATCATTATAATACAATTGTATGAATATAATATTGTATAATAATGGAAGGGGGAAAATGAACAATCTAAAGGAGGCGCACAATGTGGCAAAATTGGGTTAATTTCGCATTGGGCATTTGGCTCGTCATCGCTGCATTTATCCCCGGTATTACTGCCAGTAAATCAGGCAGTTTATGGAATGATCTTATTGTAGGTGTCCTTGTCGCTATTTTTGCTTTTATGGCTATCGGAGCAAAAAAGGCGATTTGCTGGATCAACGCAATATTAGGTATTTGGCTCGTCATCGCCGCATTTATCCCCGGTATTGTCGGAAGTAAAAGCGGCAATTTGTGGAACGATTTGATTTCCGGAATTATAATACTGATTGTTGGAATCTATGCCGCTCTAAAAAAAGAAGAGGCATAATAGAGCTGATGATCAAAAAATCCCCTTCCATTATTATAATTTTATCATTGAAATTTTGGAGAAAATAGGTTATATAAACTATTATGAATGATATG
>QNBC01000056.1 GCA_003641665.1 candidate division TA06 bacterium | reverse complement strand
CTTTTAACAATTCAATATCTATAGATAAGCCATTGTATTTTACTTTTGTCATAAATTGACAAAAAGGGCTCAAATCAATAGCATAAGAATTTATACCCATTAAAGCAGCTTCAATATTAGTAGTTCCACTTCCACACATAGGATCTAAAATAGTCTCACCTTCTTTTATTCCAATAATGTTAATTAAAGCCTTAATTAACTGAGGATGGAACTTTCCACGATAAGGGAACAGTCCATGAGTTGCATAACCTGTAGAAAACAATCCATTTTCAAAATACGCCTTCGTGTTTGCAGAACGATTATTTGTAAGTGCTTTGACAGGGTAAGCATACATTAAAAAATGCTTCGTAAATTTTCTATCAATTGATTTAAAATAGGCTAACCTATCCAACAAGCTATCTTCAGGTAAACAGTGATATTCTATATAGGCCAATTCCAACTCAAATAATTCATTTACTGATGGTAATAGTTCTACCTGTCTATCAAATAAATTTTTCAAAAATGGAGGTATATTATAAAATTTTCTATCTTCAATCATTTTTATCATCTCATCTTAACATATTTTGTCAATAATGTTTTCACCTGTGATTCTAATTGCATATTCTCATGCCCTTTTGCCAAATATATAGATTTCGTTTCTACATCTCAACACTACTATATAACAGGGGAATTAAAAAGTCAAATAATATTTGGGCGATAGATGGTAGATAGGTAAATGTCAAAGAAGGAATATGATAAATAGTGAATTGTTTATAACCCTAATGTTTTGAATAAAATTTTAATTTTTGGCAGTAGAATACTCCCGTTTAAGGCACTTATTAAAATTGTGAAATTCGCTATGTTGCCTTAATCAGCTCCAGCTTATGGAAATTTCGGTGAAATCATCTTCTCTCGCTAAGGATTTGTTTATTCTCACGACGGGGTGATGACCTTTTGTGAGTTCCAGAGCTCTCTCAATCCATCCGGCAATTCTCGATTCGACAAGCTCATGGGGTTCCTGAAACTCTGTGATTCTTAAAATTGCTAATTTATCCTCTTCTTTTGATGAGATTATTTTGCTATTTTCGTAATATAGAGAGAAGATGCTGCTTGCTCTCTTTATCAGAAAATGAGGAGAACCGAACTTTAAAAAGACTCTATAGAATTTTTTGAGCCCGAGATCGGCACTGTATCTACCTACTTCCCATGCTCCCTTAGAATCTCCATTATAGAACATTTCACATAGTTTTTGAGTCGGAATTATGAAGGATTCTTTAAGCGGATACCACATGCTGGGGAGTATGTTCCCTGCAAGTATGTCTTTTGATGTCGGGGGAAGTGAATCGAGCCATTTATTATATTGTTTTGGGAATTTATCATTCACGAAATCAATAGTGGAAATAACAGCAGAGCCTTTAACATTCATTATTCCTCCCGATTTTTATAAAAAAACAAAATAACCGGTTTACTTTCCTTTGTTCTTCGTTATATAGAGATCGCGAAACATCTTATCATTCAAAATCGCCTTATTCAGTAAAAAATGCGTTTCCAGATTATTATTTGTCTGTGCAAGTCGATCAGCTAATATGTTACAAAGTGATGTTAGAACTTTCACGGATATATTGGGATCTTTTTCCATTATCTGCTTAAATACGTTAATCGACATAATATGGATGATAGAATCTTCGAGCACTTCAACATTTGCACTTCTGTCATAAACACGTAAAAGAGCCATTTCACCGAAGAAATCACCTGCACCGAGTTTTGCAAGCTCTAAGTTATAATCACCTCTTTTTAGATATATTCTGACTTCTCCCTCTTCTATGAGATACATTTCCGCCCCGAGTTCCCCTTCCGAGAATACCATTTCCCCTTTCTTGAACTCTCTTCTCTTGAGAAGAGGTTTTATGAAATCCGCTTCATTGTCGTTTAAATTTTTGAAGAGAAGAAAATCCCTTATCTTCATAAATCGCCTCCTATTTTATCTGTTGTTTTTCCTTTCCCGAATATCCGCTTTTTTTGAAATAATCTTTTACCTTTTGCATCAAATCCTCGGGCACTTTTCTTTCTACGGGGAATAACGGGCTATTCGAGGTGAAATTCAGAACCTCATCGGTGAAAAGAAGAAGGGGCTCGAGCCCGGTTTTCCCTATCCATTTTGATTTGTCATTTATCGTATGAGCATTAAAACTACTCCTTCCTCCCCATCTGGCAATATTTATCGAAGGGATGCCCTCCAGAGCAAAAGGCATGGAGTCACTGCTATAAATATCTTTTGTTGTATTTACTACGATACCGAGATTCGAAGCAATCAGTTTACTTAGGTAGAATATATCGTCACCTCCTATGATTCTACTCATGTTGTAGCCGAAAATATCTCCGGCAACGTCGACATTAATAGTAAACTTGTAATTTTTAAGTTCTTCTTTATGTGAGTTTACAAAACTTTTACTTCCTAAAAGCCCGAACTCTTCTCCGCTGAAATGAATAAACTTAATTCCCCGCTTGGGCGGATTTTTAAAGTATTTTTTCGCAAGTGCCGCGACAATGGCGGTTCCGCCGCCGTTATCAGTTGCTCCGGGAGATTCGTAAACGGTGTCATAATGACCGAATACGAGAATTTCCGGATCGGTGTTGTTTCTTCCCTCAACAGTTATTACAATATTCTCTCCCTTAACCTTTTTGATTTTATTATTTCCGCTTATTTTGATTTTTCTACCGTTGTACCTCAATATACGAATTGCATCATCATGTTTTACGATAAGCCCGGGAATAATTACATTGTCTCTTACAAGAACCTGTCTCGTTGTGCTTGTAATAAAATCCTTTTCAGGCGGGGAGATAATAATATATCCGGCGACGCCATGCTCATACATGTATCGGAAATCTTCTACGGTTAATCCCCCGGTTGCTAGAAGTATCTTCCCTTTTATATCGTATGTAATGTTTTTTATATTTTTGTAGTTGTCGATGAAGAGAAGTTCTCCCGTGATTGTAAAAGGATTCTGATTCCCGACAGGCCTTGCTTTTATGGATTTTCCATCCAGTGCAATTTTTCCTTCTCCGTCGTCATAACCGTAACATTCGAATGTTTCTATTTCATAAGGAATGTTGTTTTCATTGTAAAACTCGGTAATTTCCTCTTTTGCCTTCTTGATACCTTCGGTACCTATCATTCTCGGGTGTGAAATACGTTTTAGTAATCTTTCGGCTTCATTTGTTATTTTCATTTTAAGCTCCGTTTATTTTAAAATATTCGAATATCATATCCTTTATACCATCACGTACTTTCCTATAGAATTCGGCAATTTCTTTATCCGTTCCTCCATGAGTTGCCGGATCCGGAAACGGATAGTGCTCGGAAACGCCTGATTTGCCCAAAAATACGGGACATGTTTCGTCGCTATCTCCGCAAACGGTTATCACATAATCGAAATAATCGTTTTTAAATGTATCCACATGCTTTGGGGTCGCATGTGAGATATCAATGCCAATTTCCGCCATTACTTTCACGGCAAAAGAATTAACTTTCTTCTCCGGTTTGCTGCCGGCAGAGTATGCTTTATACTCACCTTTACCGTAGTGATTAAGAAGACCTTCCGCCATTTGGCTTCTGCAAGAATTTCCCACGCATAGAAAGAGAACTTTTTTCATATGCCTCCTACTTTTAATTTATTATATAACATATTTGGCAGGTTGTGAAGAAGAGAAAAAGGAATCGGGTAGATATGTCCGCCCGCACTAAAGTTTCGGCGGACCTATTTAACTTTTGCAATGCAACAAGGTTGACAAAACATGAAAAATCGTTTATAAAAGCAAGATTTTATAAGTGTTTATCTCTAAGGGAGATAATATTGACATATAGGTTTATTTTAGTTATATTATAGCAAACTTAAGGAGGTGCTAATTGGCTATTAACATTCATTTGCGTAGAGAGGGCAGGATACACAAACCTTTTTATAGGATAGTTGTTTCGGACAAGAGAAGCCCCAGAGACGGAAGATTTATCGAACAGTTGGGGTATTACAATCCATTGAACAAAACCGAATTTGAAATTGATCTCGAAAAGGTCGACGAATGGATTAAAAAAGGCGCAAAGCCGACGAACACGGTCTCGAAATTGATAAAAGTTGCTCGCGAGAAACTGAGTTCGAATGAATAAAATTGAAAATTTGTTGAATTTTATTGCAGAATCGATCCTTGAAAACAAAGATTCATATAAGATCATAAGAGTAGAGAGTGATATGAATGTGCTTTACACGATTCAGGTTAAAAAAGAGGATCTGGGTCGTTTGATAGGTAAAGGCGGAAAAACCGCCAGTGCTATTAGAACGTTAATTTATTCTTGCCATTCCGATGGAAAGAGGGCTACGGTAAAGTTTGAAGAACTATGAAAGAGAAGATTTTAATTGGCGTTATTGGTAGAACATACGGAATCAAAGGTTATGTTACCGTGAAATCGTATTCCGATTTTCCCGAACGGTTTACCGCAATGAAAGAGATGAAACTGTCCGGTGGTAACGAGGAGGAAATATTTAACATTGAAGACGCCTATATTAGAAACAACCGTATATATGTAAAATTCGAAGGAGTAAATTCCAGAGAAGAGGCTATGAGGTTTAATGGTAAGAAAATATTCATAAATAAGGATGAAAGGGTTAATTTGGAAGAGGGAAGGTACTACATATCGGATCTGATCGATTCAGATGTATTTGATAAGAATAACCAATGTATAGGGGTGGTAAAGGATATTATCAATAATGGCGCAACGGATATACTTGTTATTAGAGATGGCAAAACGGAAAATCTCGTTCCCATGGTAAAGGAATTTATCGATATTATTGACACGGATAACAAAAAGGTTGTAATTTCCCCTATTGAGGGAATGATAGATGCTCATTGACATATTGACTATTTTCCCTGAATTTTTCACATCTCCCATAGGTGTCGGAAATGTGAAAATTGCTCGCGAAAAAGGGCTTCTCGATTTGAGAATAACCGATATAAGGGATTACAGCAGAGATAGGCACAGAAAAGTCGACGATTATGGCTTTGGTGGAGGACCGGGAATGGTGATGATGGTTCAACCTATTTACGATGCCCTTAAAGAGATAAAGGATGAGAAAGCCCATGTCGTTCTATTTACGCCTCGGGGGAATACGCTTACCCAGAATAGGGTAAACGAACTTAAAGAGATGGAACATCTCGTTTTTATATGCGGGCGTTATAAAGGAATTGATGCAAGACTCGAGCATTTTGTCGATGAAGAAATATCGATTGGTGATTATGTTGTGAGTGGCGGAGAGTATGCGGCTCTTATAGTTATCGATGCCGTTGCAAGGCTTATGCCCGGTGTAATCGGTGACATCGATTCGGCAATGGAAGACAGTTACTCTTCCGGTTTGCTCGATGCCCCGCGATACACAAGACCGCGAGAATTTATGGGAATGAAGGTCCCCGATGTTTTACTTTCCGGGAACCATAAAGAGATAGAAAAATGGAGGAGGACGGAATCATTGAAACTTACACTTGCAAGAAAGCCGTACCTTCTTAAAGAGGATAGTTTGAACGAAGAAGATAGGAAAATAATAAAAAATCTACGCAACCGCGATGGTAAGGAGGAATAGATGGACATACTTGAAAGTGTCGGAAGAAAAAGGTTGAGGATGGATCTGCCCGAGTTTGGAGCTGGAGATACCGTAAGGGTATTTTTGACAATCGAAGAGGGCGGAAAAAAGAGATTACAGAGATTCGAAGGTGTTGTTCTGCAGAGAAAGGGCAGCGGACTCGGTGAAACATTCACCGTGAGAAAAACTTCGGGCGGTATAGGAGTAGAGAGAATACTCCCGTTGAACGGACCGTTAATCTCGAAAATAGAAGTTTTGAAAAGAGGTAAAGTAAGGAGATCAAGAATCTTCTATTTTAGAAAATTAACAGGGAAAGCGGCTAAAATACAAGAAAAGAGATGATGGAAGTTATTGAACGAAAACTTTGGGAGCAAAACATACGGTTTGTTGCCGGAATAGATGAGGTGGGACGTGGTCCCCTTGCAGGTCCCGTAGTAGCAGCTTCAGTTGTGCTTCCCTACGGCAAGATATTTGAAGGAATTGACGATTCGAAAAAACTCTCTCCCGATAAACGGGAGGAGATGTTCCATTTGATCATTGAAAACGCTGTCTCCATAGGCATTGGGTATGTGGATTCGATGGTAATCGATAAGGTCAATATTCTACGAGCAACATTGGAGGCGATGAAGAGAGCCATTTGCAATATGAATATCGTTCCGGATTATCTTTTGATTGACGGAACTTATAAATTGGATGGAGTCCCGATATTCCAGAATACCGTAGTGAAGGGAGACTCGAAGAGTCAGTGCATAGCGGCAGCTTCCATAGTTGCAAAAGTGTATAGGGATAGGTTAATGGAAGGTTATGACATTGAGTATCCTATGTACAACTTTTCCAAGAATAAGGGGTATGGAACGAGAGAGCATATAGAAGCTCTGATGAAATACGGACCGTGCAAGATACACAGATTTTCTTTTGCTCCGGTTAAAAATTCTTTATGTAATGAATGAAACGGGAAGAAGAGGCGAAGATATAGCCTCTTCTTTCTTGGTTAAGAGGGGGTACAGGATTGTCGGGAGGAATTTCCACTACAGCAAATACGGAGAAATAGATATTATAGCGGTTCATAAGAAAACGCTTGTTTTTATTGAAGTTAAATTCAGAAATAGCGGTAAGTACGGAAGCGCCGTTGAATCAATAAATAGTATAAAACAAAAACGTATAGTTAAAACGGCACGTTATTTTCTTTCGAAAAAGGGCATTTTGGGCAAAGTGGATACACGTTTTGATGTAATTGCCATTGACATGGTTGACGGGAAAGAAAGGATAGAGCATATAAAAAATGCATTCAAGGGGGAAATATGATATCACGTTTATTTTCTAGTACACTTGAAGGAGTTGAAGCCTATATTGTCGAGATTGAGACAGACCTCACGAGGGCATTGCCGGCGTTGAATATTGTTGGAATGCCGGAGAGAGTGGTAAAGGAAGCAAAGGACCGTGTAGAATCGGCAATAAAGAATACGGGAATACAATTTCCGACCAAAAAGATAACGGTAAACCTCGCACCTGCAGAGAAGAGAAAAGAATCATCCGGATTTGACCTTCCCATTGCAATAGGGATACTTGCGGCGAGTGGAAATCTCATATCCAAAGGATTGAGCGATTATACGATCGTGGGAGAGCTGTCACTCGGAGGAGGAGTGAGAAAAATAAACGGAGCTCTTTCCATAGCCATTGCCACTCGGGAAGGGGGATTTAAGGGGCTTATCTTGCCTGAGGAAAATGCTCCGGAAGCTGCCGTAGTGGACGGTATAGAAGTTATACCGGTAAAATCATTAAGAGATGTGATTCAATTCATGAAAGGGGAAACGAAAATCGAGCCGTTTTGTGTGGATTTGGAGAAATTGTTCGACTCTGCAGGAAAGTACAATGTGGATTTTTCCGATGTAATCGGGCAACAATCGGCGAAAAGAGCCATTGAGGTGGCGGCCGCAGGAGGACATAACCTTCTCATGATAGGGCCCCCCGGTTCCGGCAAAACGATGTTAGCTAAGAGGATTCCCACGATTCTTCCCGAAATGACTATTGACGAAGCACTGGAAACAACGAAGATTCATAGCTCCATAGGGTTGATCAATTCGGGAAAGGGAATTGTTGCTACACGACCTTTCCGTTCTCCGCATCACACCATTTCGAATATCGGTTTAATCGGCGGGGGGCAGCGGATTAAACCGGGTGAGGTGAGTCTTGCGCACAACGGTGTACTTTTTCTCGACGAGTTGCCGGAATTCAACAGGAATGTTCTGGAAGTATTGAGGCAACCCCTGGAAAACGGAGAAGTTACCATATCAAGAGCGGTGGGCAGTCTGACATTTCCATCCCGTTTCATGCTTGTTGCGGCAATGAATCCCTGCCCTTGCGGGTATTTCGGAGATCCTTATCATACTTGCACATGTACGCCAAATATGATACAAAAATATATGTCTAAAATTTCAGGTCCTCTTTTGGATCGTATTGATATTCATATCGAAGTTCCTGCGGTTAAGTACAAGGAACTAATGACGAAAAGAAAAGAAGAGTCGTCGGATGATATAAGAGAGCGTGTACAAAAGGCAAGAGAGATGCAAAATGAAAGATACAGGGGAGAGGATAAGATATACTCCAACGCTCATTTGACGGCTAAGGCAGTAGAGAAGTACTGCAAGTTGGACAGTGAATCTGAAAATTTGCTCCAGACAGCCATTAAGCGCTTCGGATTTTCGGCAAGAGCGTACAATCGCATATTGAAGGTTTCCCGAACTATAGCTGATTTAGATGGAGAAGAAAATATAAAACCTGCACATGTCTCCGAAGCTATTCAATACAGATCATTAGATAGAAGGTTCTGGTTATAGTATAGAAGGAGGTATCATGGATACTTTAACAGTTTCTCAGCATATCATAGAGCAGCAGAAGCAATTTCCGGAAGCTACTGGCGAGTATACGGGATTACTGGAAAACATTATTCTCGCAGCGAAGATTATTACAAGGGAAGTGAGAAAAGCCGGACTTGTGGAAATAATGGAGATTACGGGAAAGAAAAATGTTCAGGGTGAAGATGTTCAGAAACTCGATGTTTTTGCTAATGATACGATGGTAAAGATTCTCGGAAGAGGCGGACATGTCTGTATTATGGCATCGGAAGAAGTTGAGGATCCTATCTATCCTGTCGATGGTTATCCCATAGGTAAGTATGTCGTGAGTTTTGATCCTCTCGACGGTTCGTCCAATATAGATGTAAATGCAAGTATCGGAACAATTTTTGGTGTTCATAGGAGAAAGAGCGAAGGGGGTCGAGGAACTATAGATGATCTCCTTCAAAAAGGGACGGAGCTTGTCGGTGCAGGTTATGTTATTTACGGATCCAGTACCATTATGGTCTATTCCGCCGGTTTTGGTGTCCACGGATTTACTTATGATCCGTCGGTCGGGGAGTTTTTACTTTCTCATGAAGACATAAGAATACCATCTAAAGGTAGCATTTACAGTATTAATGAAGGCAACACGATTTATTGGGATGAGCCCATAAGAAAGTATGTGGAGTATTTGAAATCGAAACATAATCATGTAAAAAAACCGTATACCGCACGTTATATAGGATCGCTTGTAGCCGATTTTCATAGGAATTTACTCCGTGGTGGGATTTTCCTTTATCCGAGAGACAATAAAGATCCCAAGAAACCTCATGGTAAATTGAGATTGCTATATGAAGCTCAACCCCTTGCCTATATTGTTGAACAGGCGGGTGGGGCGGCTTCTACGGGAACGGAGAGAATTTTGGATATCCAACCGACAGAACTTCATCAGAGAGTGCCGCTTATCATCGGGAGTAAAGAGGATGTAGAAATGGTTGAAGAATTTATTGCGGGGAAGTATTGATTTCATTCTTTAGGTCTGCCAGCGAAAGCGGAATGATATCATGAATCGAATGTTTTCCAAGAAGAATCATTATAAATCGGTCTAAACCGAATGCGATGCCCCCTGAAGGGGGCATTCCTATTTCAAGTGCCCTTTGAAAATCCTCATTCAGCGGAATGTTTTCATGGAATTTTATTTCCTTCTTTAGTCGTTTCTTCTGCTCAATAGGGTCATTTAATTCCGAATAAGCATTTGCGATTTCTATGCCACCAATGTACAATTCGAATCGTTCTGCATAAAAGTTGTTATTATCCTTCAATCTTGATAAAGCGGCACAAGTTTTTGGATAATCGTATATGATACACGGTTTTTTATTTCCCAAAGTCGGCTCCTTTTGGACAATCCATGCATAAAAGATATCATTCCAGTTGTTTAAACCGTTTGTAATTATATTTCCGGTTTTAACGACACGTCTGAAATCTTCAATATTTGTAAGGGATTCAAGTTCCTCATGAAAGTCGTCGAAAAATAATTCCCTAATTGATATCTTTTCCATTTGTGCCATATCAATACGTTTGTCTCTGTATTCTATTATTGAAGCATTGTGTACATAATCCGTTATTTCGGGGAGTATCACTGAAAGGTCATCCATAATATCCATATAATCCGCATAAGCCCTGTACCACTCGAGGTTCAAAAACTCGGGATTGTGTAAATCATCATATTCCTCATCACGGAAGGAGTGTGCAATTTGAAAAATTCGCTCGAATCCTACACTCAGAAAACGTTTAAGATTGTACTCGGGGCTCATTGTCAGGTACATAGTCCCGTTTGTCTTTGATTCTACAGTCTTAAAAGGTTTCAGTGTCTCTTCTGTAGACGGGGCAAAAACAAGATACGGTGAGTTTATTTCAATGAAATCGTTTTTAAGAAAATAATCTCTAATATTTTGGATAATTAGCTCTCTCTTTTTAAATGTTTCTCTTTTTTCCCTATTTATAAGGGCATTTTGCCAATTATTTCGTAATTCTATTTTTCCTCGTGCACGTGTTAAAATTTCCACATCTTTTATCGTAAATTTTCCTCTTTCTCCGATCAAATTGAATACAGCTATGTCGAGATATTTCAAGTCGCTTCTATTGTGAGAAAGAGTTATAATTCCGGATTCATCTTCCACGGTCACTGTATCTTTTGTAATATTTATTATTCTTCCGGCAATGCGGCAATTTTTCTTGTCTCCAATGTCCGAAATCGCTGTTTTGCCTTTGAATTTACGGTATAATTTGTTTTTCATTTATCAGATTAATGAATAAATTAGCAATTTCCGGATCAAACTGTTTTCCGCTTTGTTTTTTGATTATCTCAACGATCTCATTAGTGGATTTTCCTTTTCTATACGGTCTGTCAGTTTTTAATGCGTCGAATGTATCGGTAATGCAAATTATCCTGGCGAAAAGCGGGATTTTTTTCCCCTTAAGCCTATCCGGGTAACCGTTCCCGTCGTACCGTTCATGGTGGTTCCTAACACCTCTTAAAATATCTTTGTTGTCTATAAAATATTTGAGTATCTTTTCTCCTGTTACAGGATGTTTT
>QNBC01000055.1 GCA_003641665.1 candidate division TA06 bacterium | reverse complement strand
TGAGACACATTCCGGTTAATATCAGTAGTTGTCCTTAAAATGAATTCGATGTGATAGCCTGCTGAAAGTTTAAAAAATAATTAGGGCTTTTTGGAGATATTGATTTTATGCCCTGTTTTAAGAGCAAATTTTGTGAGAGAAGGGCTAATTATCCCCGTCACAACCATAGCCCTCAATGCAATTGATATTATCGAATTACTAATGGATGGAAATTGTTGTGCCGCTACAACTCTTTTGTTGACACAAAGAATTTTTGTGATAATATAAAGGCATGAAATCGAAATGGAAACTTAATGAAATTATTTTTGTTGCAATTTCAGGGATGGCTCTTGCAGTTATCTTTTTCGGGTGGACATTTGTTTACGAACTGAGTAAACCGCTGAAAATATTCGGACTTAATTATCTTTTTACGGGAGTGTGGGTAGCCGGCGGTGTCTTTATACCCTATATCATAAGGAAACCGGGGTCCGCAATATATGGTGAGATGGCGGCTTCGTTTTTTGAGATGTTCATTACCCAGTGGGGAATTACCGCTCTTTTGTGGGGAGCAGTCCAGGGAGTTATTGCCGAGATCG
Organism: candidate division TA06 bacterium; assembly: GCA_003641665.1. GTDB lineage: Bacteria > Hydrothermota > 32-111 > QNBC01 > QNBC01 > QNBC01. Next base: position 10,946 of record QNBC01000055.1, on the reverse strand, counting down.
TATTTTTAATTTTCAGATATAAGAAATTCAATATGTTTGTTGCCGTGCTTGCGGGAGCGTTGTCTAACCTCGGAGCGTATGTGTTGGAATATTATTTTTACAAATACAGCGGATTGAAATCGTGGTTAATAATCAATGGTATATGGTCATCGTTATTGAGCGGAGCACTATTAGGCGGAGTTTTAAGTGTGCTTGCCGTCCGATCATTGAAAAAAGCCGGGATTTTAAAGAGCTTTAAGATTTCCAATGGGAATTAATGTAAGTACCCTCTCTCTACAAATTGAAGGGAAAAAAATATTAAGAAATATCACATTTTTTGTGGGCGAAGGGGAAAATGTGCTTATTCTCGGACCTTCGGGGGCGGGGAAAACATCTCTAATTAATGTCTTAACCGGCATAATACCCAATAATATTCCCGGAAAAATCGAGGGAAAAATAGAGATTGACGGTATATCGCCGGAGCATCAAAGGGAGAAGTTTATTGAAAGAGCGGGAATTATATTTCAAAATCCGGATGATATGTTTGCAACGCTGAAAGTGGAAGATGAAATCGCCTTCAGTCTCGAGAGAAGAGGGGTATCACCCGAAGCAATCGAGAAAAAGATTAAATATGTTTTAAAAGAAATGTGTCTCGAAGGTTTTGAAGCAAGGGAAATTGCCACTCTTTCCGGAGGGGAAAAACAGAAATTAGCCGTTGCATGTGTTGAGGCAACAGAGCCCAAATATCTCTTTCTTGACGAGCCTACGGCTCTTCTAGATCCTCTTTCCACGGATAAATTCTTCTCTTTTTTGCACAGAACGAAGAGACAATTTATCATTGTAGAACATAAAATCGACAGAATAGCGGATTTAATATCGAAGGTTGTCTTGATTAATGAAAACGGAGAGATGGAATATTACGGAAAACCGTCCGGTCTATTCAAATCATGTAAAAAATCACGTTATTATAAACCGAAACTGATCAATATTTCATGTGCTTTGAAGAAAAGAGGACTTATTGATAAAATTACGGATGATCGTGGGGAAATTGAAAATGCTGTGAAAAAGAACATGTCGAAATTTCAAAAAACAAAGATAAAGAAACATATAGGGGGTAATGTTATATCGGAAATTAAAGGACTCGAATTTTCGTATGCAAACAGGTTATTTCAATACGGTAATTATGTTATATTCGGAGGGAAAATACATGTGATTCTCGGAAATAACGGCGTCGGGAAAACAACATTGCTAAATATAATAGCAGGTTTTGAGATGGGTTATTCGGGGGAAATAAGGTTATTCGGTTCCGAACTCCGTAATATAAAAAGAGATTTCCTCTATAAAAATATTGGATATGTGTTTCAGAATCCGGAAACGATGTTTTTTCACAATACCGTAAAGGAAGAGATAGATTATATGAAAAAACATTCCTATTTAAATGAGAACGAAGCGGCGGAATGGTTAGAGATTTTTCATCTTGAAAAAACACTGGAATTAAGCCCGTTTAACATAAGTACCGGAGAAAAGAGGCGACTTTCGATTTTATTAATGGTGCTTGGGGGCAAGAAATTGCTCTTAATAGATGAACCTACATTCGGACAGGATTATGAAACGAAAATTAAAACAATTGAGTTATTGAAGAAAGTAAGGGAAAAAGGAATTTCAATGATCGTTGTTACGCATGATACGGATGTGGCTTTTGATATTGGCGATTTTATAACTGTTATGAAAAATTCCGGACACCTGAAAACTTTTGTGAAGGGAGACAAAGAAATTCTATCGGAACTTAAGAAGAAAGATCCCGTAATTGAGATTACGGAAGGAATAATAAAGGAAGACGAAAATTTTCCACTTTTGTTAACGGTGGAGCAATGGGAAGAATACTGTGAAAACAATTTATAACATCAATCCGTCTGTAAAAATGGCAGTGATTTTTTTATATGTGGGGTTTTTATTATTCAATATGAACTATGGATTCAACCTGTCGATATTAATTCTTTCCTTTTCATTTATAGCTATCACTGTTAGAAATTTAAAATCATTGGTTTCGCTGATAATTGCCGTAATACTTTTTTCATCCACTATCTTTATTATGAATTTTCTTTACTATACAAAAGGACAAACCCCTGTTAATTTTCTGTTCTTGCATGGAACATACGAGGGGATGAAACGGGGAGTAGTTCTATCGATGAGAGCTTCTTCCATAATATTTTTATCCGTTGGTTATCTGTTTTCGACAGATCCGTTTCTCATGATACAGAGTTTCATACAAAACCTGCATATTCCCGAAAAGATAGGGTATGCCCTGCTCATTGCATTTAGGGAAATACATCTATTCAAGAAAAATATTACGAATATTGAAAGAGCAATGATAATAAGGAACGGGGGAGGCAAAATCACTTTAAACGAACGGATTAAGATGATTGTTCCGGTGTTTGCAATGGTTGTCAGGAAAGGGGAGAGGAGTGCAATTGCGCTTGAAACAAGAGGAATGCTACTTGAGAAAAGGGGCGGATATTACAGGGATATGAGTCTTAGATCTATTGATAAAATTTTCGTTATAATATCGCTTTTGCTTCTCCTTGTGATTCTATTTATGTCTAATCTATTAATGTAGATTTAAGAGTTGATATCTCATCGTTTCAATTTTTCTTTATCTATTATGAAATCCTGATGAAAATACTATTCTATAAGATTCGTTGTGATAATAAATAATGAAACACTGCAAGCGATTAAATAATTACTTCTTAGTTCTATACTTTTGTTTATCTTCTGTTAGTATTTCATATTTAACGTCTTAGAATATTAGGGCAATTGCCGTAGAGATGCTTACCATTTCTAGTATAATTGTTATTATTTTAATTTTGAAACTGAGAAACGATTTCAAAAAAACAGTTATGCTAAAGTTGCTTTGGTATCCGAGACCCTGAAATAAATTCAGGGTGACAGGAAAAGTGTCATTCTTCACTTGACTTTGTCACTCCGGACTTGTTTCAGAATCTTTCCTCTTTTCGTTTAACATTTTGTAACTAAATGTTTTAGAATGATAAAATATTGACTAAAAACCGTCTGTATGATAACATTATTTATAATTTTAAGAGTGGAGGTAGTGAATGAATACCGTTATATTAGTTGAATTCGTGCTGTATCTCTTATTAATGTTAGGTGTCGGAATATATTTTGCAAGAAAAAAGATGACTCAGGAAGGATTTTTACTCGGTGCGAAAAAAATTCCCGGATGGGCTCTCGCCCTTTCGGAAAGAGCAACGGGAGAATCGGCATGGTTGGTTCTGGGACTTACCGGATTTGCTTTTACAGCGGGATTATCATCCATATGGATTGCAGTGGGGTGTGTAAGCGGTATAGTGATTTCGTGGGCATGGCTTGCGAACAATTTCCGTAAAGAAAGGGATAAGTACAATGCTCTTACATTGCCGGACTATTTCGCGGCAAAATATAAAGATCAAGGAATGTTTATAAGGTTGTTTTCGAGTATAATTATAATTTTCTTCTTTATTTTATATGTGGCGGCTCAATTCAGCGGTGCGGGTAAAACCTTGAATATTACCTTCGGTATGAGCAAGATGCTGGGTATTATAATAGCCGCTATCATAGTTGTCGCATATTCCATGGCGGGAGGTTTTTTTTCTGTTGTTTGGACCGATGTAATTCAAGGTATATTGATGTTCATAACGCTTGTCATAACACCTATTATAGGATTGTTCGTATTGGCCCATGAGCATATATCCATTATGCATTCTCTCAATATAGCGGGTGCGGGAATGAATTCATGGACGGGAGGAGCAGTCGGTTTTGCCGCGGGAGTTCTTATTTTTAATAACTTTTCATGGTTCTTCGGATATCTCGGAGGGCAACCGCAACTCGATGCGAGGTGGATGGCAATGAAAAGCGAGAAAGATGTCCGAACAGGAAAAATCGTTGCAATTTCATGGACAGTGCTTGCATATATCGGTGCGATTTTATTGGGACTTGAAGCATTTGCATTGTTTGGCCACGGAGCTGTTACCGATGCGGAGCAGATCTTGCCTCTTATGCTTATGAGGATGTTCCCCGCGTGGATAGCGGGACTTCTCCTTGCGGGAGCAGTTGCTGCGATGATGTCTACGGCTGATTCACAACTGCTTGTTGCAACTTCTTCGGTTAGTGAAGATATAATCCATAAAGCAATGAAAAGGAATGTTAGTGAAAGACAACTCGTTTTAATTTCAAGGATAACCGTATTGTCAATTGGAATAATCGCATTCATCCTCGCAATAACATCGAAAAGCCTGATCTATACGATAGTAGGTTGGGCATGGGCGGGAATAGGTTGCTCATTTGCTCCTGCCGTCATACTGTCGTTTTTCTGGAAAAAGTTCTCTTCGGCTGGTGTTGTGGCATCACTTCTCTCCGGTTTTACAACAACGGTTATCTGGATGACTACCGGACTTGATAAGGCATTTACCGCACGAGCGGCGAGTTTTATAGTTGCTTTTGTTGCAGCTGTCATATTCACTTTTATATTTCCGAAGAAAGGAGATGGTATCTCCGAAGAAACAGCGAAAAGGAAAGAAAAGATCTAAAAATTGCAGTTGCAAATGCAATCAATATGTATGGATGACAAAAGTGTATATCACAATATGTTGTAGATATAAAAAAGTAGAAAAAGGTATAAACGTGCTCGGGTGATTATTTCAAAAAATAGTTGACAAATTGCTACAATGTTTTATAATAATGTGTCAGGAGAAGAATTCAATATAAGGAGGTGTTGTGAAGTTCCTTAGTTCTCCGAAACTCAAAAACTCAAAAGGAGGTACTCTTATGTCCAAAAAAATTACTTTTTTGGTGCTAGCGTTGATCGTTGCTTTTAGTTTCAGCCTGATGGCTGAACCGGCTGTTAGAGGCCCGCTTGGTAATGTAATTACAAATGTTTCAAGCTCCAGGGCTGTCGGTGATGCTGTGTATATTTGTGATGGTGGTAACTATAGAACTTTTGCCCCAGGAGCGGCAAAACAGGTTCAGATTACCCCCGGTGGTAACGTCGCTATATTTTTGGTGAGAGGTACATCATCAAGTTCGTATTACGGTGGATATTTTTACTACTCCAATGATTTTGGTGGAACATGGTCTCAAAGTCCTGCAACAGGCGCCGTATTTGCTCCGGAATCAACATATACGAGAATGTATTCCGATCTTAGATTAGGTAGCGATGCATTAGGATATGCTCCTTATGTGGTTGCAAACATCCGTGTTGGCTCAGCAGCTGCAAACGATTCAATCGTTTTCTCAGCGGATCTTTCCGGTCTCGGAGCAGGCGACTGGGCAAACAGCTATGTTGCCGATAATGGCGATGGTGCGTACAGATATCTTCCGACAATAGAATTGATTGGTGACTCGGCAATATTTGTGCCAATGCTGGATATCAGCGATAATTCGATTTGGTTAAATGCAAGTTACGATTACGGAACAACCTGGAATCAGCTTAATCATTTCACTGCTGCGGATTTTGATGCACTTGTAGCCGCAACACCAAATGTTGAAGCCGTTACAGGAGTTGATATAGGAGAGATCGTATATATGCCGACAAGTGGTAGATTGGTATTTATAACGGATGCATATGCAAATGTACATGTCGATTTTAACGGAACCGATTCATTGTTAGAAGGTTCTGCTGCACTTGCATATTATACATCAGACGATTTCGGAGCAACTTGGAGTGCACCGGATTGGGTTATTCCGACTGCAGTACCAGACGGATTCGGTGATTGGCCGGCAGCATATGCATGGAAATCATGGCAGGCTGTTTTAACATCCGATGAGAAAATTGCTCTTGTAACTGAGCAATATGCCCCCGGAATGGGTTGGGGCGCGGTATTTGCTTCCATTTATGACGGAACATCATGGACTTCAACTCAAATTATGACACCGGAAACCCCCGATGAAAACTATGGAATTTGGGCTAAATGGTCATCACAGAATCTTGAAGTGACTGTCGATAATTCCGGAAATGCATATGCAATATGGCCTGACATAACGGATACAACAATCGTTAATGACACGGTTTATCAGCATGTTCGCTTGGCTGGAGCGAAATATGATGGTTCTGTATGGCATACTGCAGAAATTATAGACACAACAGAACTCGCCGATTTCTTTGATTTCGGTGCTGCTGCACATCTTGATGATAATGGAAATATTCCCATTGTAATGCAACTTAATGCAGATTCAATTTACTACTTCACAGTTCCTGCTCCTCTTGGAATAGCAACAAAGAATCTCAACACTGTTAAGACAATGAATCTTGCTCAGAATATGCCGAACCCGGTAAGAGGTAACACAACGATTAATTACAGTGTAGCAAAGAGCGGACATGTAACATTGAATGTGTATGATATGAGCGGAAAACTCGTAAAAACACTTGTTAACGGCAATGTTAATGCCGGAACACACAGCGTTGTTTGGAACAGAACGGATAATAGAAACAACAAAGTTGCCGGTGGTGTCTATTTCTACAAAATGAATGCAAATAACGAGACACTCACCAAAAAGATGATTGTAGTAAAATAAGTAATCAACAATAAAACCGGAGAGGTGCTTTTAATAGCGCCTCTCCGAAATTAAATTGAGAATAATCGATGTTTTATATAGATAATGTTAAAGGTTTAAAAGGAGGTTTAAATTCTTATATTAAAATGTTGTTTACAAATAGGGTTTTTTTGTCGTTAAAAACTTGTTGGGTTTTAGAAAAGGAGATGTCAGTATGAAAAAAACGCTCTTGATTGGTCTGTCACTATTTCTGCTGTTATCATTTGCCTTTACATCGGTTTACGCCGATATTACGGGTAAGATAGCAGGTAGAGTAGTCGACGCAAAAACAGGAGAACCCCTACCAGGGGTGAATGTCATCATTGTAGGTACTCAAATGGGTGCTGCAACGGATATGAACGGGTATTACTTTATCGTTAATGTCCCGGTAGGAACTTATACCGTTGAAGCATCGATGATTTCCTATGCACCTACAAAGGTAGAGAATGTACAGGTTAATGCTGACCTTACGACCACAGTCAATTTCAAGCTTTCACAGAAAGCTTTGAAGTTAAAAACATTGGTTGTTAAGGCAAAGAGAAAAATGATTATTGCCGATGCAACACAGACGACGAGAGTTGTCGGTGCTCATTCCATGGCAAAGCTCCCCGTTGTGACATTTCAGGGGGTTATCAACAGACAGGCAGGTGTTGTTTCCGGACATGTTCGTGGTGGTAGGGATGATGAAGTTGCTTACATGGTTGACGGAATGTCGGTTCAGAATCCCATTACAGGAGGACAGGGAGCAACAGTGGGGAATACTGCCGTTGAACAGATTAGTATGCTCACAGGTGGCTTTAATGCAGAGTACGGTCAGGCGATGAGTGGTGTAATGAATATTGTTACGAAAGAAGGTGGAAGGAAATTTTCCGGGAGCCTTCAATATTTGACGAATAGTTTTCTCCCTGCAACGATAAGCACCGGAGATAACAATATTCAATTAGGTTTCGGTGGTCCCCTCGGAACGAATATGGTTAGGTACTATATCGCCGGGGATATAAGAAGCGTAGAGGATTATGCACCTCATTTTCACAATGTTCCCGATTTTCCGGTTACTGACGATACATTGGCGGCGGAATATCAAAGAGGTTATCTGCTTAGAACGGATTCTGTAACAGGAAATGTTGATACGATAGAACTCGGAACATACACGGTTCCTTACAAAGAGAGAAGATTCGGTTCTTCTTTCTGGCAGGATTATACTTACAGATTACCCGGGCATGAGGAACAAACTTATCATCTTCAGGGGAAATTGACATTCAAACTCAGCAAAATGAAACTGAATTTAAGTGGTTTTACAATGCGCGATCAGTATAATCTTTATAGTTCACAATGGAAATATCATCTTGATAGTTATTTAAGCCGTATGAACAAAGCAAATAAACTGCAGGCAAGGCTTACGGGAATGATAAATAGCGGAACTTATTTCACTCTTAACGCCGGCTCCTTCTATACAGGGAGAATGTTAGGTGTTAAAGATATGGCGAATGAGGTTAATAGATACTGGTGGCAGGATTATAAGTTCCTTCAGGATCCTCTTGTGACAATTTACGATTCTGTTCTTGTTTATAAGGGTGATACGATTTTTATAACGAGTGCCGATTCCGGTAAAACCTATCTTAGAAACTACCTCTGGTCGCACATCTATTATCCGAGAGATTTCGGAGAAAACAACAACGCTCTTTCTCCATGGGGTGTTAAACCTCCCGGAGCAAGATTTTACATGATTGGTGATTACAGAGACGGTTATTTTGATTATCATTACTCGAAATATTATGTGATAAAGGGCGATTTAACATCGCAGGTTACGAAAAACCACATGCTAAAAATAGGCGGTGAGTACAAATACTACCATATATATGGAAACAGGGTCGACGGACCTAACGGGACAAACCCGTTTGATGATAACTACGATGTAAACCCTTATGTTGCCGCCGGATTTATACAGGATAAGATGGAATTTGAAGGAATGGTTGTAAATGCGGGTGTTAGGTTTGATGCGTTTGATCCGAAAACAACATACCTCGATACGATTGTTCCGTCATCCGACCCGAATTACAAAATAGATACAACGAAATTAAAATACCAGATAAGTCCGAGACTCGGAATCTCATTCCCCGTAACGGACAAACAGGTATTCCACTTAAGTTACGGTCACTTCTTCCAGAATCCTACATTTGAGAATGTTTACACAACACTTTTCCCTGATTTGTCGAGATCCAATCAGGTAATCGGTAACCCGGGGATGTCAGCCGAACATACGATATCCTACGAATTCGGGCTTGCAAACCAGATTGGTAATGATATGTCCCTTGATGTTACATGGTACTATAAGGACATATTCGGACTTATCGGCATGAAAAAGGTTATATTACCCGGATTTTCCTCTTATCAGTACACAACGAGTGATTACGGCAATTCAAAGGGAATCGAGTTAACATTCAATAAGAGGGGAGAAGTCATATCCGGACAAATCTCCTATACGCTTTCGTTCTCGGAAGGAACAGCAGCTGATCCGTGGGAAGAATATTTAAATGACTACTACGAGAGTGATTTTAACATGGAAGCTTATAAGAGGAAAATATACCCACTTGCATTTGATAGGAGACATGTTGTGAACGGTAATATAACACTTGCTCTTCCCGGCGCTCCCAACACATACGCCAGTATAATGGCGGATTATCAAACCGGAGAGCCGTATACACCGAGAGATTTAAAGGGCAATAGAGTCGGTGGATATTATAGTGCAAGGAAACCTGCGACATGGGGTGCCGATCTCAAACTCAACAAGCAGTTTAAGATAGGTGGGGTTAAACCTAACTTCTTTGTGCAGGTAACAAACTTATTTAATACAAAGAATGTAGACGATGTTTATGAAACGACAGGAAAGCCTGATGACGACGGAGCTGTAATTACGGAATCGATGTTTCAGACTGATGTCCGTTACGGCCAGGTAGGTTATAATCTTAGAGCGGACAGAAATGGTGATGGTATTGTAACGGCTCATGAAGAGTATCTTGCAAGCCTTGAAGCGCACAATGATTATGTTAATGAACCATACTAATTTGGCAACCAGAGAAGAATACTCTTCGGTGTCGAATTAGCTTGGTAAACGGGGGCAGTATATGAATAAGAAAATATTTATAATAATAGCAATCACATTGTCCTTGGTTCTGATTGGCATGAGTTCATCAATTGCAGCTACAAAAACCCAAAACAGTGGTAATAAGATAGCGGATTACAGATGGATGCAAGCAAATCAGATGAATATGCCGCTTACGAACTACGGTATATTCGGACAAACAATTGATGGGAATGCCGGTTTTTACTGGCCCAGCGGTTTTCACAACGAAACATACATATTCGGAGCGGGACTATGGATCGGAGGTCTTGTAAGGAAAGCGAATGATCCTACAAAATTCGATACATTTGTAACATGCGGATATAACCCCAATTCAGGTGGTACCGAGTTTGTTGCAGGAGAACCGGGCCATTCAAGTGATCCCGATCAGAAAATCTACTTTTCCTCTGACAGCGATTGGCCACTAAAAGACGCGCAGGGAAGGGATAGCATTTTATCAACATTGGACAGTTACTGCGCTTACAATGATTATGATGAAGCAAAGCATTTTGTCACTGAGAATAAGCCTCTTGATTTAACCGTTATTCAGCAAACATATGCATGGACGGGAAAACTCAAAGAAGACATTCTTTTCTTTGTTTTCAATGTTGTCCTTGATCCGTCAGCCGATACGGTTCATAATGCATTTCTCGGTGTTTGTGCCGACAACGATATAGGTAACGAATCGGGAACTTCTGCAAATGACCTCGTAGGTTTTGACAGAGATAGAAATATGGCATTTCAGTGGCAGAACGATGCTGAATCCAATTGGACACACTTCCCCGGCACGATAGCTTACAAATTTTTGCAGGGACCGACTTCAAACGGTATAGATACAGTGCATTACTATAAAGATCCATATGATACAACAAAAACAGATTCGATTGTGATTCATCCCAACGACACACTCGGTATGACAGCGTTTAAGATATTTACGATTGATATAGACCCTGCTGACAAATTCGAAAGATATCAAGAAATGAGCGGATATACATACAAAGGCTTGGATCCTCAGAACCCGGAAGACAGTTACAATCCTTATGATATAGATGTTTACGGACCTTCCGATAAGAGATTTTTGCAAACGGCGGGACCGTTTAATCTGATTCCGGGGGATACGGCAAAAGTGATATATGCTATTTTAATGGCGAAAGACACGAGCGAACTTCCTGTGAAAGCGGATGTTGCACAGGCGATATTCGACGGTGGTTGGTTAGCCCCGGGACCGCCTGATCCTCCGCATCTCTACGTAGTTCCCGAT
>QNBC01000054.1 GCA_003641665.1 candidate division TA06 bacterium | reverse complement strand
TCCGATATTCGAAGAGTGGAAGGATCCAGGGCAATGGAGACGGGCCCCTTTGAACTGCTTGATTGCACGGACTCCAATTCTATTGCCAATATAGTAAAAAAGTATAAAATCGACACAATCTATCATCTTGCTGCAATTCTATCTGCAAATGCTGAAAAAAATCCTCAACTTGCATGGAATATAAATATCAACGGCCTGTATAATATCCTTGAGGTTGCACGAGAATTGAAATGTTCCGTATTTACTCCAAGTTCAATAGGTGCCTTTGGTCCATCAACACCGAAAGACGGTACACCTCAGGATACAATTCAGAGACCGACAACAATGTATGGCGTAACAAAAGTTTCGGGCGAACTGCTCTGCGATTATTACTACAAGCGATTTGGCGTTGATACAAGAGGGGTAAGATACCCCGGACTGATTTCCTACGTTGCTCCTCCCGGTGGCGGAACAACCGATTATGCCGTGGAAATCTTTTATGAAGCTTTGAAACATAAAAGATATACTTGTTATCTTAAAGAAGGGACCTATCTCGATATGATGTATATGCCCGATGGTATAAAGGCTGCCATAGACGTTATGGAAGCAAACCCGGATAAGTTGATTCATCGTAATGCCTTTAATGTAACGGCAATGAATTTTGCTCCCGAGCATATTGCTGCTGCCATTAGGAAGATCATGCCTGATTTTATCATGGATTATGCTGTTGATCCGGTGAGACAGAATATAGCCGATTCATGGCCTAACTATATGGATGATAGTGCAGCCAGGGAGGAATGGGGATGGCAACCCGATTATGATCTCGATTCTATGACAAAGGATATGATAGAAAAATTATCACAAAAATTAAATGTAAAATCTTAATAAGGAGAGCATTATGGCTACGGATAAATTGGTAAAGGTATTAGAAGCACATCTTAAAGAGCTCGAACAAAAGGGGACATTGAAGGGAAAAGAGATGGTAATTACCGGAGTAATCCCTGCAAAAGGAGAGAAAGGGCCGAGATATACGGTAGAGGGTATGGGCAATAAAGAGTTTATAAAAATGAACGCAAATTCATACCTCGGAATGTCCCTAAGAAAAGATATTATAGAAGCGGAAGAGAGAGCGGCAAAGGCGTTTGGCGCGGGACCCGGCGCTGTAAGGTTCATAAGCGGTACATATAAACCCCATATCGATCTTGAAAAGAAACTTGCGGAATTTCATTCACGACCTGCAGCAATGATACTCAGCTCAGCTTATGTTACAAGTATGGGGGTGCTCGTTCCTCTTATTACAAAAGAAACGGTTGTTATCAGCGACGAATTGAATCACAATTGTATAATTAATGCCGTAAGATTATCAAGACCGGCTAATAAAGCAATTTACAAGCACAATGACATGGAAGATCTGGAGAAACAAATCAAGGAAAACATTGGAAACGGGAAAAGAGCAATTGTCGTAACAGACGGAATTTTCAGCATGCGTGGAGATAATGCTCCTCTTGATAAAATTGTTGCGATATGTGACAGATACAATAACGATTTCGAAGAGGGAATAATAACCGTTGTCGATGACTCACACGGTGTGGGAGCTTTCGGAAAAACAGGGCGCGGAACAGAGGAATACACAGGAGCAAAGGTTGATGTTCTCATAGGAACATTGGGGAAAGCTTTCGGTATAAACGGAGGATATGTCGTGTCCGATACGACAATCATAAACTACCTGAGAGAGACAGCCCCAATGTACATATATTCAAACCCGATTACCCCTTCCGAAGCAAGTGCGGCACTTAAAGCTATTGAAATTTTAGACTCTCCCGATGGGCAAAAGATCCTTTCACATCTCAAAGAAATGACAAAACGTTTTGAAAGCGGACTCAAAGAATTGGGTCTCGAAACAATTGAAGGAGAACATCCCGTCGTTCCGCTCATGGTAAGAGACACGAAGAAAACATCGGACATTGTAAAATTTCTTACGGAAAACGGAATATTGGCAACAGGTTTGAATTATCCCGTAGTTCCAAAGGGGGATGAAGAGATTCGTTTCCAGATATCTGCAGATCATACTCAATATGACATAGACTATGTCCTTGGAGTTTTAAAGAAATATATAGAAACACACTGATTCTGGACTTTCTCGGAGAGGGGAAATGGAGGTAAATATGGAGAATGATGAACTTGTGCGTAAATTTCACAAAAAATTTGCCATTGATCTTTTTAATTACGTATGGTCCCTAATGGATAAAGAAATTCGTAGCAAAGAGGAAGATCTTGAGATGATTCATGCTGCTCATGCATCACGATATCATTGGGGACGGATTGGATCTCCGATTGAGATAATACGGGGGGAATGGCAGATATCTCGTGTTTATTCCGTCCTTAAAATGGGGGAGTCCGCCCTTTTTCATGCATCACAATCGCTAACATTATGTCAGAAAAACAGAATCGGGGATTTTGATATAGCCTTTGCATATGAAGCCCTCGCACGCGCTTATTCGGTTCTCGGAAAAGAAGATGAGAAAAACAAATACATTTCTCTCGCACGTTCAGCAGGGGATAAAATTCTGGATGAAGAGAATAAGAAGTATTTTTTCGAAGAGTTAAAGACAATATAAAAGAGGTTTTTAATCGCTGTCATAGTTATCTTATCCGTCGGTGTTGTTATAGGTTTATTCCTAAATAGATATGATGCGGTTTTGCGTGTCGCAAATTGGCTAACACAAATCGTTATATTTATACTCCTCTTTGTACTCGGATATTCTATCGGACAAAACCATGCTATCTTTCGCAATATCGAAACAATAGGAATCAAATCCTTCTTTTTCTCCCTGGGAACCATTTTGGGAAGCATTCTATTTGTAAAATTGATCTGGAAAAAGATTTTTTAATGAAAAACAGCTTATATATCTCATTATTCTTCGTTGGCGGTGTAATTTTCGGAAAATTTTTCCATTTCACTCTACCTTTTGAAAAACATATCGAGGAGTATATCCTCTACCTCCTCATGTTTCTTATTGGAATTACCATCGGAGGAGATAAGCAAGCACTGCGATTTCTAAGAAGAATAAACTTTAAAATTCTTTTACTCCCCTTTGCTGTGATTGTCGGTTCCATTGCCGGAGCATTATTCGTTGCTCTTTTCTATGGAAACACAAGTTTTAGGGATGCAATTGCCCTCGGCTCCGGCGTCGGCTATTATAGTCTGGCAAGTGTTTATATCGCCCGATTACGTACAAATCTCCTGGGAACAGAAGCTCTTCTTATAAATATTTTCAGGGAGATATTTACTTTGCTTGCCACACCATTCCTTGTTAAATTTTTTGGAAGGGAGTCTCCTATTGCTTCCGGCGGAGCCACATCTATGGATACGACACTGCCCGTAATCAACAAATTTTCCGGTAGCAGCTATTCAATCCCCGCCATCGTCAGTGGAACAACTCTCACAATACTTGTTCCCCTCGTAATTACTCTTATCTACCTTTGATTAAATTCCTTCCCAACCTGCAAGTCTTGCCCAGAGACTCCATGCTGCATAAGCTTTTTGATTGGCATTTAACGGTTCCGTATGAGCCGCCGCACAATCATACCACTCCCCGGGGTGTGCATTTTCCCATTCCCTTGCCCAATTGGCATCTTGGATTCCGTCCCCGTCAGAATCGTAGTTGCACCCGTCATCTGCCAGCTTGTCACCGAAATAGTTTCCGTCCGGATCATATGACTCTATATCTTCGAAGTCATACAAAATTTTATTATTGACACTGCAAAAAATTCTTATCTGATTATTTCTCAAATGTAAATTTCCGTTAAGCCCTGTTCCGTCAAGGTGTCCGGTCATATAAACAAACTTAACCGACGGATAATCGTATTCCAAGCCGTTCATTAAATTCAAATAGGTTATTATATCCGTGCTGTCCGCATTGCTAACCTCTCCGCACCATGACCAAATAACAACATTCACTTCGGTGTGAGCATCAAGATATTGCCTTGTAGCCGTTGCCCATGCTGTAAAATCCGGATTTCCAAGATCATACGCTCCGTCAAAGGGGGTATCTCTGAGTTGCAAGGCACTGTCTTCTCCCGTTTCGTTAAAGGAATATATTATTCCTTTGAAGTTGACAAGACCTTGCATTCCTGTGACAAGCTGACTCCCGTGAGATGTATGTCCGTATGCAATAATTAGGTCCGATTTCGCCTTTCTAATCCAACTCATCGGAATCGCATCTATCCGTGTATAACTATGGTCAATTGTAATTCCTGTTTCACCGGTTACGATAGGTTTATTAATACTGCAAGATAAAAACAACACGACAATAGTAACGAATAGAAGAAAAAAGTAACATCTTTTCATTTTCTTTCCTCCTTTACTCTATTATACCATGAATCGATATCTTGTAAAGTTATCATATTTTTGTTGATTTATATTCTAAATTATTATATCATTAAAACATGAAAGGAACGATTGTCAATGTCCTTGCCGTTATCATCGGTAGCACAATAGGAACTCTCATAAATTTCAACATTCCGGAGAGATTTACCAAAATAATCTTTCAAATAATAGGGATCTTTACACTGTATCTCGGCTTTAAAATGGCGCTTGAATCATCACATATTTTAATTATGATTATCTCTCTTATAACCGGCGTGATAATAGGCGAACTTATCGATATCGATAAATATATAAACAAATTCGGGGATTATCTCAAAAAAAAGTTAAAAATCAAAAATCCTGCTTTTAGCGAAGGTCTAATTACCTCTTTTTTACTTTTTTGCATGGGGTCAATGACGGTACTCGGGGCAATTCAGGAAGGATTAAGCGGTAAAGTTGATATTTTTTATACAAAATCAATTCTTGACGGCATATCCTCAATAATTCTTTCTTCTACATTTGGAATAGGCGTCCTCTTTTCCTCAATTCCATTATTTATTTATCAGGGAAGTTTAACATTGTTTGCCTCTTCTCTCACACATTCTCTTACCACAGTCATAATTCATGATTTAACGGCAGTGGGAGGCATCATACTTATTGCTCTCGGTTTCGATATCATGAAAATTAAACGGATAAAAGTGGCAAATATGCTTCCCGCTCTTATAATTATCGTATTCTTATCATACTATTTTGCAAAATAAAACTTTATTACATTTGGCTTGATTTACAAATGAATTTGTGTTATTAATCTCTTGCATATGAAAAAGCAATTGGCGGAACAGAGCATTCTTTTTTTTAGCATATTAAAATGGATTGTTTTATCAACAGCAGTAGGAATAGTTGTAGGAGCATCCACTGCGTTTTATTTGAAGATTTTGGCATATAGCGTAAGGACACAAAACTTCACCTATTATTATCTCCTGCTTCCCATTGCAATGTTTCTCAGCTCTTTCATTATAAAATACTTTGCTCCGAATGCCGAAGGACACGGTACCGAAAAGGTGATCGAAGCTGTTCACAAACAATCGGGAAAAATCCGATGGCAGGTTATTCCCATAAAACTTATTGCAACCGTAGTTACGATTGCCTCCGGAGGATCCGTAGGAAAGGAAGGTCCGGCAGCACAGATAGGAGGAGGGGAATCTTCTCTTTTTGCCGATTTGTTGCATTTTAACGACAGTGACAGAAAAAAATTCGTAATATGCGGTATAAGCGCGGGATTTGCAGCTGTATTCGGAACCCCCATAGCGGGAGCAATTTTCGGCGTTGAGGTACTATTTATCGGCTCCATTCTGTACGACGTTCTCTTACCATCGTTTATTGCCGGTATAGTTTCGTATCAGGTTGCCGTAGCAATGGGGATACGTTATTTCCATCATAATATATCGAACATTCCGGCATTTAGTTCATCATTATTTTCTAAGGTTTTGCTTCTCGGGATTATTTTCGGTCTTATTTCATTTATTTTAATAGAAGCATTAAAAGCAGGTGAATTTATAGCAAACAAAATTAAAATATGGAAACCGTTGAAAGGTATCATCGGGGGATTGGTCATCGTATTATTTACAGTTGTTTTTCATTGGACACGGTACCTCGGTCTTGGCATGACAAATATACACGCGGCATTAAACGGCGTTGCTGCAAATTGGTATGATCCTTTTCTAAAAATTGTCTATACAAGTATCACTTTGAGTTTCGGCGGAAGCGGGGGTATTGTTACTCCCATATTCTTTATCGGGGCGACCTCCGGGGCATCGTTGGGACATCTCTTTCATTTAAGCGTCGATGTGGTTGCAGCCATCGGAATGGTCAGCCTTTTGTCCGGTGCGGCAAACACACCCATTGCGGCAAGTATTATGGCTGTGGAGTTGTTCGGCCCCGCCCTTGCTCCTTATGCTGCAATTGCAGGTATAGTGAGCTATATTATGACCGGACACAGAAGTGTCTATCCTTCTCAAATATTGGCGATAAAAAAATCCGAATCCATCGATGTGGAACTAGGAAAAGAGATTGTAGATACGAAAATCGACTCTGATGTAAAAAATACTAGTCCCATTTTATTAGAGGGGAAATATATCATTAAAAAAATGAAGAATAAATCAAAAAAAACGAAGAAAAAACAATAAAGATATTTTTAGGAAATTTTTCAATTGTAGAATTTAAACCGTTTCAATCTTTGAACTTAATGCCTTTATCAATTCGTCGAGATGATATTTTAACAATTTTATCATTTTGTAGTAGGCATCTATTCCGAATTTATAAGGATCGGGAATGAGTTCTCCTTTCATTTTTCTTGAAAAATCACTCACAAGAAACACCTTGGATTTAAATCCCATGGTATCGTAAATATCAGCTCTTACCATATTATCCGTTGCAAATATCATATCGGCCCACAGTATATCCTCTTTGGTCAACGGTCTTGATGGATGATGAGTAATGTCTACACCTACAGTTTTTGCTACCTCAATAGCTTCTTTCGTGGGAAACATTCCTTTTGCTGCTCTTATTCCACTCGATCTGACATCGAAAGCACCTGTTTTTTTAACATAGTACTCCGCAATCGGGCTTCTTACGATATTTGCTTGGCAAACGAATAATATCTTTAACCGCTTTTTAACGATGATATTCGCCCCAAAATCGACAAAGTCACCTATTTTATAGGGGCCTCTTCGCAATATTTCAATCTTATTGTCGACCCTTACAACGGTTGAGGGAATTTTTCCCTTGATCTTCCCGTTCAAATAAACAGATATTTTATTCCCGAAAACATCTTTTATTCCGTTAATTCCGTCTATACTATTTTCTCCCGAAATATTTGCACTGGTTGAGATCAGAGGAAAATTCACGCGATTTAAAATATTTTCGATTTTTTCTCCTGCAGGTATTCTCAATCCTATGGTACCATCTTCGGAAATAAGATATCTTGGTAAGTTTTTTGCCTTTAGTACTATTGTTAAAGGCCCTGGCATCATTTTTCGTACGATTTTCTCCGTAATTTCATTGACAAATGCATATTGTTCGATACTCTCTCTGTTTTTAACAAAAAGCGTATATTTTTTATTTTCTTCTCTGTTTTTTATTTTGTTTAAGCTGTTATATGCATTTTCATCAAATGCATTTCCTATTATTCCAAAAACTGTTTCCGTCGGAACAACAACCAATTCCCCTTTCAAAAGGGATTTAACGGCTCTTGATATGTTTAATTTGTCCAGCAAATTCAATTGATATCACCAAATCCCTCTCTGTACCTTTTCATGATATCGGCATATGTTTCATTTTGAATTCCAAGAATTTGCATTGCGTATAGAACCGCATTTTTAACTCCGCTCTTTCCTATTCCCATCGTTGCTACGGGAATTCCCGGGGGCATCTGAACAATACTGAAAAGAGCATCTATTCCCCCCAACGGGGAACTTGCCACCGGTACGCCAATTACGGGTATAATCGTTTTGCTTGCTATCACACCGGGTAAATGTGCTGCATAACCTGCAACGGCAATAATTATTTTAATTCCGTCTCTTTCAGCGTTTTTTACAATAGCATTCAACTTATTCGGTGTCCTGTGAGCCGATGCAATCTCCATTTTGTAAGGAATACTATTTGAATTTAAAAATTTAACGGCATCTTCCGCAACAGGCAGATCACTCTTACTTCCCAAAATTATCAAAATTTCATTTTTCATACTTTAACCCTTTCTCTCCTATATCCGTTCTGTAATGCATGTTCTCGAAAAATACATCCTCCGTTATTTTATATGCATTTTCAATTGCTTCATCCAATTTCTCACCCAAACCGATTGCATTTAAAACCCTACCGCCGTTCGTCACGAATTTTCCATCAATCCTTTTGGTTCCCGCATGAAATACGAGTTTGTCATCACTATCCCTGAAGGGAAGCCCCTTTATCTCTATTCCTTTTTCATACGCTTTCGGATATCCCTCGCTAGCAAAAACCACGCAACAGGCATACTTATTATAAAACTCGATTTTACGCTCTCCCAAATCCCCATCAGCCGCACTCATTAGAAGATCGAGGAGATTTGATTTCAAAATTGGCATAAGAGCCTGTGTTTCGGGGTCTCCAAATCTTGCATTGTATTCAACCACATAAGGTCCTTTTTCAGTCAACATCAATCCCACATAGAGAATTCCCCTGTAGTCGATTCCCTCTTTTTTAAAACCCTCTATTGTTTTTTCGATAATATCCGTTCTTATCTTCGCAAGAAGCTCGTCATCAATCCCCTTGTAAGGAGCATAAGCCCCCATTCCTCCGGTATTTAATCCTTTATCTCCATCGAACACCTGTTTGTGATCCTGAGACGGGAGAAAGAGACGATACCGGTTGCCGTCCAAAAGGACTAAAAGTGATGCTTCTTCTCCCCTAAGAAAGGATTCGATTACTATCTTTGCTCCGGCTTCTCCCAAACTCTTTTTTAAAAGCATATCTTTTGCAATTTTAATAGCATCTTCAGTATATTTTATGACAAAACTACCTTTTCCCGCAGACAATCCGTCCGCTTTCAAAACAAAAGGCGGATTAAGGTGAGAAATATACTTATTAGCAGTCTCAAAACCGTTAAATTTTATGTAATCAGCCGTTGGGATTCCATATTTATTCATAAAATCCTTGGCAAATATTTTGCTCGATTCAATCTGAGTGGAAATTTTATCGGGTCCAAATATTTTCAAATCGTTATTTCTGAAAAGATCTACAATACCCATAGACAGCGGTACTTCCGGTCCTACGATTGTAAAATCAATCTCTTTTTCTTTTGCAAATTCGAGCAATTTGTCTATTTCATCCGCTTTGATTTCAACACAATCTGCTATATCGCATATACCCCCGTTACCAGGTGCGGCATATATTTTGTGCTTATTGCCCTCATCTCGAATAATTTTCCAAATAATAGCATATTCGCGGCCTCCGCCGCCAATAACCAATATATTCATGCACCCTCCTCAAAAACTTTATTTGCCTGCTCAAGATATTCCCGCGGGACAAGAATCTTCACAAACGACATATCTCCATGTTCAAGCCCCACAATTTTGCTATAAGCCTCTCCAATAATTTGAACAGGTATATTATAGGCTTCCAATTTCCCCTTTATAATATCAGCTTCCATGTTCCCCACAACTTCCTTAAATACTACCCAATCATTCATATGTCTATTTTATTGTAAAGAAGGGGTTTTGTCAAACTATTCGGAAATTTTCCGTTCCGCTAAAATTGCTTCTCAAGAAGAACCGTATTTTCATTGACCTCTTCCCATAAACTAAAACCGTACTCTGTTGCAATGTTCACAAATTTTTCATCGAACGGTAGCATTGTGCATATATATTTCTGTTTCATTTGAAAAGCAAAGGTTTCGGCCATAGCAAAATAACGTTTTAGATTTTTCGGATCTGTGAAATTCGCCTTAAATATATTCATTGTTGTATCCTTTCCTTTCTTTTCCGATAGCGAAACATGTATATTGCCATTTTCATCTCCCAAACAAAACAATTTTCCACCTATGTGAGATAAATTTTTCGTATTGTTTGCATAAAATACCCAATCAATCGGTATAAAATCAACACCGGAAAGATCTATTCTCTTTTCACTGAAATTTATTCCTACGGGAGAAGTTTCTTTTTCCAGAAAGTTATATCCTTTTATTTTTTGAAAACCGTATTTACTAACAATATGAAGACTCTCGTAATTTTTAAAATAGGTGGATAATCTGATTATCCCTCCTCTTCCTTTAACTCTTTCAATAAGATACTCCGTGAGCTTGCTACCATATCCTTTTCCTCTGGCATCCGGATCTACCCTAAGCCCTTCGAACCAAACGGTATCATCCGGCAAAATCTTCATACTTGCAAAACCGTAAATCGATTCTCCATCAGCTATGCAGACAAACTCTCTCTTGTCATCACTAATCCAATCATCAAAAACAGAATCGATATAATCCTCTCCCTCCCAGATTTTGGAAGAGATAGCGATAATCTTCTCTTTGTCCTCTATTCCGATTTTTCTTATTTTTATCATCTTTCTAAAATAGAGGGGGGAGATTCCCCCCCTCTTTTTATTGTTCCGTTACCAGATAGTGCAACCCCCAGGCATTGGAATCATATGGTAATGAATCATCCGACAATGACGCATGCGAAAGAATATCAAATACAACTCTGTGGACACCAAGTGTTACAGGCGTTTTCCATTGGCCGTGGTAAACTCTGTGATTTGCGGAATCCTGAACGAAATGCCACCTAAGGAACCATGAATGGAGAAATGCATAAGCATCATCTCTGTTTGTATAAACAGTTATATTGGCCATATCTCCGGGGCGCACCCTTATTACGCTATCCTTGGGAACCATTGTCATTATGTCCGTAATAACCGTATCTAAACCCGTATTTTCCAGTTGAAGTCTTACGCTATCTATTGCAATATCGTTTTGATCTGTTGTTATTTCCGAACCTGTCAATGCATACAGTCTCCATCCTCTATGATACGTGGCAATAGTATCTTTTTTGAAGATTGCAGACTTTTCCCATCTATCAAGGAACTGTTTATTCACAACTATCGTATCCGTATCACGAACACCTTTTAGATACAGTATGCCTGGAATTGTTCCCGATATTGTTACATAAGCCGAATCTCCGAGGATATCCACACTGATTGTTCTATTAACCGACCTTGTAGTGTCGGGATATCTAAACCAAAAAAGAACCGTATCAAATGCCGCCAATGTAGCCGGTTGAAGCTGTTCTTCCCCGTAGTGTCCATCAGGTTTAAACCATGAAGTTTCAGAATCAATTAAATCTTCTATTGCATTTCTGTCGGAATTTGCCGGATTAAAGGCACATCCCGCAAAAATGCCAGCAAAGATCAATAATGCCATTACGATAAATTTTGATTTCTTCATTACTCACCTCCCGTTTAATTAATACTTTTTTAAATATATCATATAAAAGTATCTTTATCAATATAATCTTGACAAATCCCTATATTTGCTGTAACAATAGACATCCCGGAGAGGTGTCCGAGTTGGTCTAAGGAGCACGATTGGAAATCGTGTAGCCGATGAGGCTCGCGGGTTCGAATCCCGCCCTCTCCGCTTTTCATACAGAACCCGCTTGAAACGAAGTTTCAAATGGCGGGGTCGAAAACAGCACCCCTTACTTCTTATCAAGGATGTTTCGAGGAGCTTGCGACTCAATCCCGCCCTCTCCG
>QNBC01000053.1 GCA_003641665.1 candidate division TA06 bacterium | reverse complement strand
CATTATGAAATTCCTCATACTTTGATTGTAATCCTTTCAATATATCATATGTCTCCTCAATAGTGGTCTCCTCTACGCTGATAGACTGAAATCTCCTCTCAAGAGCACCATCCTTCTCTATATACTTACGATATTCCTCGTAGGTTGTTGCACCAATCATCTGTATTTCTCCCCTCGTAAGGGGGGGTTTTATCATATTAGCCACATCAAGAGAACCTTCCGCTGCTCCTGCTCCCAATATCGTATGTAATTCGTCTATAAATACGATGGCATTCTCTTTTTCTTTCAATGCCTCAAAAAGCACTTTCATTCTTCCTTCAAATTGTCCTCTGTATTTGGTCCCGGCTATGAGAGATGTTAAATCCAATTGGAGAATCACTTTATCCTTAATCTTCCCGGGAACAATTCCTTCAACTATACGCTGAGCAAGCCCTTCCACAATCGCTGTTTTACCGACACCGGGTTCTCCGACCAAGACAGGATTGTTTTTCTTTCGTCTTGCGAGTATTTGAATAACTCTTTCAATCTCATCTTCTCGTCCTATAACAGGATCAAGTTTACCTTCCTTAGCAAGTTGATTTAGGTCTCTGGTGAATTTTTCAAGAAACTTCTCTCCGCCTTCGGGTATGGATTCCTCTTTGTATTGCCTCAATTCATTCTTCCCGGCATTCTTTAATCGTTTCAATGTCTCGTAATTGATACCGTAATTCATAAAAAATTGTTCGACAAATCCCCCTTTAACATTAAACATTCCCAAAAGAAGATGAATACCGTATATTCCCCTCGTGTGATCCTCTTCCGCTTCTTTTCCGGCAAGAATAAAAGAACGTTTGTAATCTTCACTCTCCTTCAAATCAACGCGTCTTACGAGGGTGGATTTTCTTTGAGAGTTCTCAATATATTTTTTTACCTCATTGAGATCCACTCCAAATTGTTCGAGAATTCTTATTCCGGAAGTTGAATAATCTCTCCTGTTTTTTATAAAAGCCAAAAGCAGATGCTGTTGTCCGACAAATACGCTCCCGAGTCTCATCGCTTCATCATATGCCAACTTTATAATTCTCTTTACCGTTTCCGAATATTGATTCATCCGTACCTCATTAATTTATTCACATGCTCTTTCCGGATACGCATTACTTCGGTCATGGCTTCACTACTCTTGATGTTATAAATATAACGCAGGTAATTTCTTCCCAATTCATTAAAAATTCTACTTATGTCAACTAAAGTCATATCTTTTATATAACCGCTTATAACACCCATTCTCAGCAATGACATAATCTTGTATATTTCATTATCTTTAATTAAAAGCGAATTTCTAAATATAGCATAATTGCGAATTACTTTATCTTTGAACTTAATGCTTCTAAAGAGATCCTCCCTATATCTGTGTTCCGCGTCGATAATTTGCTTCAGAGCATTGAAAGCCATTCTTATAATTTCATCTTCCGCAAATCCAACGGTTATTTTATTTGTCAAAATAAAAAACGAGGATTCCCCATAATTGTAATCAGGAAATTCGTCGATACTCATATTTAATCCGGCTGCCAATTTTTTTATAAAATTTATCTTATTTTTAAATACGACACCCGGTAAGTCCAGTAAAAATTTTATTCTGAGACCTGTTCCCGTATCATCAAGGGAAGAAGTAAGATATCCGAATGTGCCATTGAAAGAATAGGAAAAGTAATTTTCATAAAATTGTTCCAAATCATAAACATAGGAATAACCTTCCCGCAACTGATCTTCCCTCGTATTGATTACAAATGCAAGATGATTATCCGCATTAGTTATGACAAAAAGGTTCAAATTCTCGTTTACCGCAATACCCACTTTGTCTCTTTCCGTTCTAAAAAGAGAATCCCCGAATTTTAAATATTCCTTGATCGCCGCAAATTCCACGTCAGTCATATCCATTCCGTAAAGATACTCGAATTTTTCCTCTCCTCTATTGTACTTGTTTAAAATTGTAAATATACTTTTAGAAAGCCCCACCATATCAAGTGTTTTAGCCGTTTCAGGGAATTTATATCCTTCTATGTTGCGAAATAGCAATATCCTCGAAAACAGCACGACATCGAGATACTTCGATTCTCTCTCAATCCATTTGGGCATCCTGTTCAAAATTTTGTTCAGAGAAAATGTTTCAACCCTCTGCACTTAATTGCTCCTCTATAAGCTTTATATCTTCACTTATTTGATGTGCCTTTTCGTAATCCTCTTCCTTAATTGCCGATTTTAGAGCCTTTTTTGCTTTAAAATAAGCGTTTTTCAACCTTTCCTTTTTCTCCGATTTTTTAGGAGCCATACCGATATGAACAAATGTTCCCTGACTCATTTTCAGCATTTTCTCGATATAATCGGAAAAAACGGTATAACAAAAGGCACATCCCAACCTTTTATCCGATTTTATCTCCTCTATTGATCTGCCACAATTAGGACAAATCATCTCCATTTCAAGTTTCATTGTCTATACCTATATCATAATGATTTTCTACTTTTCCGTCAATAAGGTAAACAGTATTATCCGCATATTTTTCAATTAATCTATTGTGCGTAACAATCACAAATGAAATTCTTCTCTCTTTCAAAATACCAACCAAAACATTCATGACATTTTCACTTGTTTTTCTGTCCAGATTTCCTGTCGGTTCATCGGCAAAGACAATCTTTGGCTTCACGACAAGAGCTCTGGCTATTGCCACCCTTTGTCTTTCTCCACCTGATAGTTGAGCCGGTTTGTGCTTTTCTCTCGATAAAATATCCATTTCCCGCAACAAATTCCTGCTTCTCTCGATAGCCGATTTCTTATTAACCCCCTGGATAAGAAGCGGAATCATCACATTTTCAAGCGCCGTAAACTCCGGTAAAAGGTGGTGAAACTGGAACACGAAACCAAATTCTCTATTCCTTATTTCCGACAATTTATCATCATCCAGCCCACGGACAAAATGATTATTATATATGATTTCTCCTTCATTCGGCCTATCAAGAAGCCCCATTATGTGAAGTAATGTACTCTTCCCTGCACCTGAAGGCCCCACTATGGCAGTTATGCTACCATTTTCAATTTCCATATCAACCCCATGTAGAACCTCAACAGGCACTTCACTGTCATTATATACCTTTTTAACATTTTTAAGCGTTAATATTTTATTCGTATCTGATTGCATCCTGCGGCTCCATTTTTGAGGCTTTATATGCCGGATATAGTGTAACTATAAAACTTATGGCAATAGCACAGACGGAAACAAGCAAGAAATCCGTGATATGCATCTTCACCGGTAATGTATCAATCAAATATACATCCTTCGGAATCGATATGAAATGATATTTACCGAGAACAAATGATAGCAAGAAACCTGCTATATTCCCCAATACCGTTCCTATGACTCCTATAGTAACTCCCTGTATGACAAAAATTGCCTGTATATCCTTTCGTTTTGCCCCCATAGCTCTTAGTATTCCTATTTCTCGTGTTTTCATCGTAACGATCATAAAAAGCGTAGCCGCAATATTAAATGCAGCCACAAGCGTGATGAAACTCAGAATTATGAACATCCCGAATTTTTCGAGCTTCAATGCCGAGAAAAGACTCGAGTTGAGGTCCATCCAGTTGTTCGTCCTATAGGGATAACCGAGATCTTTTTCAAGTTTCACACCGAATTTTCTCGCATTGTATATATTCTTTATTTTCATTTCAATACCGGTTACCCTATTGCCAATATCCATGAGCTTTTGAGCATCCTTTATCGATATGTAAGCAAGCCCGGAATTGTACTCATATACACCAATATCAAAAATACCACTTACCGTGTACATTTCCGTCTGAGGTATTATTCCCATGGGGGTCATTGTTGTTGTATAGGGAGAAAATATCTTTATCTTGTCTCCTACATGAATTCTCATGTTATCGGCAAGCTCGGTTCCTATGACAATTTTTTTATTACCGAGTTCAAATTTTCCATCCACTATATGTTTCGATACATCGGAAACATTTTTCCCGTGAATAGTATCGTATCCCCTTAATACTATGCCGTCCGTATAATTCCCGTTATTTAAAATCACTTTTGTGTATATGAAGGGGGAAGCCGCCGTAACATTGTGATATTTTTCCACCACATTTAAAAGCGAGTCGTAGCGGGAAATGGGTTCGTTGTAATATTTCAATAAAATCACATGCGCATTAACACCGAGAATTCTGTCTCTTATATCTTCCTGCATACCGTTCATAACCGGAAGAACCACAAGAAGAGCGGTAACGCCAAGGAATATCCCTGTAATGGAGATAACCGTCGTGACCCTCTGGAATGTATTTTTACCTTTTGCCCAGAGATAACGCTGTGCAATAAAATATTTGTACATTATCTCGCTTTTAACAGAGGAAACAAAATTACATCCTTAATAGTTTCCCTGTTGGTGAGCAGCATAACAAGCCTGTCAATCCCTATACCTATACCTCCGGTGGGGGGCATTCCATATTCCATAGCCTCTAAATAATCTTCATCGATTTCCTGAACTTCCATCTCGCCCTCTTTCCTCAGCTCCATTTGATATTCGAATCTCTTCCTCTGATCTATCGGATCGTTCAACTCACTGAAGGCGTTTGCATACTCCGTTCCGAGAATAAGTAATTCAAAACGTTCCACTTTTGTTTCGTCATCTCTATGGATTTTAGCAAGCGGTGAAATTTCTTTTGGTTGATTTATAACAAATGTGGGATTTATTATATTCTTTTCCACCATTTCGCTGAAAATTTCATCTATGATTTTTCCTCTTCCGATTTTTCCTTCAATATCAATCTCATGTTCGTCACAGAATTTCTTGAGTTCATCATCATCCATTTTCCTAACATCAATATTGGCAAATTTCTTTATCGCTTCATAGTAATCAATTCGTTCCCAACTTCCATTAAGCTCTATTTCATGACCACTATACTCTATTTTTGTTTTACCCAATATTTTTTTTGCCATTTCCTGAATTAAATTTTGAACTAAATCCATCATATCGTAATAATCGGCGTACGCCTGATAAATTTCTATCATAGTGAATTCAGGATTATGCGTTTTATCGATTCCCTCATTTCTGAAATCTCTGGCAATTTCGTAAACCCTTTCGAGTCCGCCAACTATAAGTCTTTTTAAATACAATTCGTCGGAAATTCTCAAATAGAGATCCATATCGAGCGCATTGTGATGTGTGAGAAACGGTTTGGCGAATGCTCCACCGTATCTCGGTTGTAAAACGGGAGTTTCGACTTCCACAAAATCCCTTTGGTCAAGGTAATCCCTTATGAACTTTATAATATCCCGCCTGAGCAAAAAGGTGTGCCTCGTGTCATCGTTCATAATGAGATCGAGATAGCGTTTCCTGTATTTCAATTCGACATCTTGAATTCCATGGTATTTTTCGGGAAGAGGCAAAAGGCTCTTTGCCAGTACTTCCATCTTCTTTACAGCGACTGTTGTCTCACCTCTGTGTGTTACGAACACCTCTCCCTTTACACCGATAATATCTCCTATATCCAGCAGCTTTACGTTTTCATACTCATCACCGAGCAGATTAATCGTTATATATAGCTGAATCAATCCGTTTCCGTCTTTGATCTTTATAAATGTTGTCTTCCCCTGTCTCCTCATCAACATAATCCTTCCGGCTATACTTACTTCTGTTTTATCCTGGATCAGTTTTTCCTGATTCTCGAATATGTCCGAAGATGTGTGCGAAATATCGAACTTATATGGATACGGGTTCATTCCTTTTTCTTTCAGTTGCTCCATCTTTTTAATTCGCTGTTCTCTGTATTCATCTATGCCTGCCATTACGCCTCCTGATTTTTATTTAATCCTCTCAACAAGTAACTCTTTATAAATTCATCTATATCACCATCCATGACCTTTTCAATGTTGCCGATCTCCATGTTTGTCCTATGGTCTTTTACGAGTGTATACGGTTGAAAAACATACGATCTGATCTGATGCCCCCAGGAAATATCGGATTTTGATTGAAACGCGTCCTTATTCTTTTCTTCGTCCAAACGCCTGTAATGTTCATACAATTTGGCTTTCAAAATCTTCATGGCATTTTGCCTGTTTTTGAATTGTGAGCGCTCCGTTTGCGATTGTGCCGTTATCCCTGTGGGAATATGAATCAATCTCACTGCTGTACTCACCTTGTTCACATTCTGCCCACCGGGCCCCGATGATCTAAACATCTCCATCTTGATGTCATCATCCCTGATTTCCATCTCCACATCTTCAATTACAGGATAAACATAAACAGATGCAAAAGATGTATGTCTTCTGTGGTTGGAATCAAACGGAGAAATCCTTACAAGTCTGTGTATACCCGTTTCCGATTTTAAGTATCCGTAGGCATATTCCCCGTTAACCTCTATTGTTGCATCCTTAATACCCGCCTCATCCCCCGCTTGAAAATCAAGTATCTTGTATTTGAAATTAGATCTGTCAATCCAGCGAGTATACATCCTGAACAACATACTTGCCCAATCGCATGATTCCGTTCCCCCTGCACCAGGATGAATGGTAAGAATCGCATCATTTGCATCATAAGGACCGTTCAGTATATTCTCTATTTCCAGTTTCTCAACATCCTTTGAAAGGGTTTCCACATCCTTTATCAAATCCTTCTTTTCTTCCTCATTAAGGATTTCGAAAAACTCTTTCAGTTCTTTGTACCTACTATCGATAGCATTAAAGGTTTCTGTTATTCCTTTCAATTTTTTGTATTCTCTTATTGTCTTATTGGCTGATTCCTGATCCTGCCAAAAATTCCGAGAATTAATTAACTTATTGAGTTCTTTTAACCTCTCTTCCTTTGAAGCCAGGTCAAAGATACCTCCTGAGTAAATCAATTTTTTCGCCTATATCTATTAATAAATTTTCGTAACTTTCCATACTTTCACCTCGCCTGGATTATATAGTTTATTTCCGCAAATGTCAAGAAAATAGGCGTGTTTCGAGAGTATAAATATACTTATATTAAAACCAATGTAAAAAATCAACATTATTTAATTAGTTTGTACTCTTTTTCAAGATTACCCTACAAGCATTTGCCTTCTCATTCTTGATAACGAACCTCGTCATTTCGGGGCAGATTCGGTATTATCCGATTTTTATCCCTTTGCCTAAATCACAAACTCTCTCAAAAAGGCAATATTCTAATTCCGCTTAATTTATTATGAAATTTTTAATATATTCTTTTTACGTTAACTCTGGTATACAAATACGGATTAAGGGACATTTTAGAGAAATATTTATTATCCGTACCCATATAATTCTCTCCAAGCATTTTAAATATGTTTCCGGAAAGGAGAAGTTGAGGAAGCATTGCTTTAATCTCGCCATTTTCCATAAGAAGTGAAAATTGGACCGGTATTGCGAAGTTTCCGCCATCATCAACACTCCCTCCCCCCATTATAACAGGAATTATGGCTTTTCCCGGGGTCTCTATTTTTTCATCGTCACTGAATATAAATGAATTTGCCATTGTTTGAGGAAATTTATTGTAATCAGGCTTCAGGCCGTTGCCTGTAGGAGTCTTTTCATACATTGCAGCCGTTCTTCGGTCATAGATAAGATTATTGAGTATCCCGTTACCTACTATCTCGAGAGCGGGCTCTTTTCTTATAAACGACTCATCATCAAAAGCATAAAATAAATTTTTCTCGGGAAGATAACTTATATCATGGATTGTAAGTTTCTCGTTAAATACCTTTTTCCCAAGAAGATTGTTAAATAAAGATGTCCCTTTTTGATAATTATCACCTATAATCGATTCTTTGATTTTCCCGGCTATTATTGTTTGATCAAATGATGGGAATGCAACAGGGATGTTATAATTTCTCAGTTTTATCGGATTATCAACTGCTCTCACGATTTTCTCCATCTCTTCAATGTATTCTTCGGGGGAAAACATATTACTGCTCAAATAGGGAAATACACCATCAAAAATATTTTTACTATTTTTTCTTTTAAAGAGAAGGGTAATATCGACAAGAGGGTAATTCACAGACAGATCCGTCATATTGACAAAAGCGATTTTCTTTTCCACCAGAGCAAATCTAATTTTATTCATAAAGATAAAATCGGGGAATTTCTTTCTCAAGCATTCCATCAATTTTTCTCCGAAACGTATGAATTCTTTCTCCGTGAAAATCTGCTTTTTTCTTATAAAAGAATCGTGTTTTATAGCATTGGTAGGCAACGGATAATCGTAATTCTGGCCGTATCGGATATTGTTATCCACCTCTTTTATGAGAGATGAAAACCCCACATTTCCCTTTGAGGCAACAATTGCTATTTTATCTTTATGGAAAAGCCTAACAGCCCTCCTCACTATCTCATTTTTCTTTATACTATAAATTTCCGAGTTCTTTATTTCAATTACAGTTTCTTGCACAGTCTTTTGGTATTGTTCAATCATATTAACTGATTTCCAGTGATTTGATTCTTATTTTAGGTCCACCAAACCCCACCGGCAATTTTGTTTGATTCAATTTACTACATCCGCCTTGCGCATTAAATATGAGTTTAAAATCATTTGAAACAGCCTCTATCGATTCGAGTGTCTCAAATATTGAACCTGCTACTGCAGAAACAATTACCGGTTCGGCTATTTTCCCCTTTCTAATCATATAACTGAGCCCTGGTGTCAAAGTAAAAGTTGACATTCCAAATCCGCTATGCACCGTCTTGATATAAACGCCGAGCTTTATATCAGATATCATATCCTCGAACGGAATATCGCCCCTTTTCATATATGTATTAGTCATTCTCACTATGGGTTCGTGTTCGGCATCGACTGAACGCCCGTTCCCCGTAGGTCTTTCTCCCATCAATGAAGCTGTTGTTAGCGTATGCAACCTGCTTGATAGAACCCCATCCTTTACAAGGTATGTTTTGTATGAGGGAACCCCTTCGTCATCATAAGGGATATAACCACACGATGCCGGTAACCCGCCGTAGTCAATAATACTTACTTTTTCGTTTGCTACCTTTTCCCCGATTGCCCATTCATTCTGAGAAGACTTATCCCCTATCATGAAATCAGCTTCGGATTTGTGTCCGAATGATTCGTGGACAAATACACCTGTGGCAGACTCGGATAATACGGTAGTATAACTGCCTTCCTTTACATGTTTTGCTTTAAGAAATCCTTTTACTTCCTTTAATCTCTCTTTCAGCGCTTCCTCTTTATTCATAAGGTGATCTAACGTATTATTCCCTATGGATATACTGCCCGAAAACATATTTCCACCTTCTGCTGCAGTAAAATACAGAGTGAATCCGCATATCGATTTATCATATGCAATATCGGTTCCCAAAGAATTTTTTATCCTTTTAACGAGATACTTGTCGTTGTATACCAACTGATACGAACGAATATATTTAAATTTCTTTATAACTTCATCATACTCTCTCAGAATCTCAATTTTGTCCTTTATTTTTCTTTTTGAAGGATTTAAGTGTTCGTATTTAATTAAGTTATCCTGTATGGGATCTATATTTAATTTCAATCCGCTCTTCTCATGCGCAACGTTATCTGCAAGTTCGTCCAATCCTTTTATCTTATTTTTAATATTCTTTTCATCCGTAGTGGAGGTCATAAACCATTTATTATTTTTGAAAATTCTTATGAATATACCCGAAGATGGCGTCTCCGTAGCATATTTTATCTTCCCGTCTTTTATATTTATTTCAGTTAAATATTCCTCTTCACAACGAACATCTACAAAATGATTGTTAATCGGGTATACTTTGAAATCTCCTGTGTATCTGTTCATACCCCTTTAATAGTATATAATCCGCCCCATGTCAAGTAAAATATCATAAGTATCGCTAATAATTTAATTTAAAAATTTACCTTCTTTGTAAACATGTCAAATATCTATAATACTATTTGTCCGGATTTGCCATTTTATGCTTAAAGTATGCATAAAGGGCATCATACAAGTAAAATTCTTTATCCAGTGTTTCGAAATCATCCTTGCACATTAATGTATATCCCCTTCCGAAAACATCAAGGGCAATGGAAAGAGGAGAAGGATTTTCTGTTTCCACATCAGCTTGTCTGACAATTTTCTGAACTTCTTTTAAAGCCGGATCCTGAAGATTATATTTATCCATAAAAGCATCAAAGGAACATCTGTCGCCATGATGACCAAGCTCAACCCCTTTCATATCAAAGGGAATTCCTTCCGTTATCGTTGAGGGGTCCGTATCTCTCGGGACAAAAATAAATTCGGCATCGGGATCGATAAATCTCTTGATTAACCAAGGACAGGCTACTCTGTCTACATGCACTTTTTCTCTCGTAACCCATTTCATTATCACCTCCATCATATAATTAAATTCAGTATATTAAAAAGTGTAAGAGATGTCAAATAAATGAAATTGATCTCGGTAGATAGGTCCGCTTGCACTAAATTTCCGGCGGACAGATATGACATGTTAACCGGAAAAAACAGATTCTGAAACAAGTGCGGATTGACTATTTTTTGAAATCATTTCTCCGTCCCAAGATTAAAACAGTAATTATTTTACTATCGATTGTAAATATTTTTTCACCCATCTGCCTTCTAATTTGACAATTCTATTGACATAATATACTAATCCTATATAATGAATAAAAAGGATAAATTCTGGGCAATAAATATTCAGATATATATGAATATTTTAATATTATAGTAAAGAGGGATTTATGAAAAAGCTATTTTTTGTTATCGTTTTGCTATTTAGTACGATTTCTCTTTTTGGTAATAGCCTCAAAGTCAATCGTATCGATAATTTCTTATCACATGAAAAAGTGTTTCACAACAGATGGGCAGACAATATAAGAAATGATTCTTTATATTGTGCAGTTGTTGGTAGAGCGTTGTTTGGTCCGTCACATAGTATATTTGTCAAGGATACGATTGCTTATGCCGGCCACAATTATTCATTGCTTATATTAAATGTAAAAGATCCGACAACACCTATCTTGATTGGTTTCTATGATATGGAAGATTATGTTTTTGGTGTTTATGTCAAGGATACGATTGCATATGTCGCTGACTTCGAAGGTGGACTACGTATTATAAATGTATCGGATCCTACTAATCCTATAGAGATAGG
Source organism: candidate division TA06 bacterium (assembly GCA_003641665.1). Taxonomy (GTDB): domain Bacteria; phylum Hydrothermota; class 32-111; order QNBC01; family QNBC01; genus QNBC01. Next base: position 563 of record QNBC01000053.1, on the reverse strand, counting down.
TTTCTATGATACAAATAGCTTATCTCTTGGTGTTTATATCAAAGATACAATTGCATACGTAGCTGATTACTATGATGGACTTCGACTCATAAATGTTGCGGATCCCACTAATCCTATAGAGATTGGTTTCTATGATACGGAAGACCTAGCACAAGGGGTATATGTTAGAGACACAATCTCATATGTTGCCGATAGCAACGATGGCCTTCGACTCATAAATGTATCGGACCCTACTAATCCTATAGAGACAGGTTTCTATGATACGGAATTTTCTGTTACACAAGTATATATAAAAGATTCAATAGCTTATGTGGCCGATGGATATGGTGGAATTCGTCTTATAAACATATCAAATCCTGCAAGTCCTACAGAAATCGGTTTCTATGATACAGGAGACCTAGCACAAGGTGTATATGTTAGAGACACCATTGCTTATGTAGCCGATGGTGCTGACGGACTTCGACTCATAAATGTTGCGGATCCCACTAATCCTATAGAGATTGGTTTCTATGATACGGAAGACCTAGCACAAGGGGTATATGTTAGAGACACAATCTCATATG
>QNBC01000052.1 GCA_003641665.1 candidate division TA06 bacterium | reverse complement strand
CGCTTTTTTCAAATATGTTCTAACATTTTTATAATTCGGGTTTACTCTACTAACTCTCTTAAACAGATAGACTGCTTTCTTGTAATCCCCTGCCAAATAAGCTTGAATTCCCTGCGAATATAATTTGGATAAATTTATTTTCGGTTTTTTCCTAACGGTTTTTTTCTTTGTTACAATCTTTTTCTTTACGGTTGTTTTGGGTTTTGTAACAATTTTCTTTTTAACCACAGGTTTTTCTTTCGTTAATTTCTTTACTACTTTTTTAACTTTTTTCCTTAGTAAGAAGTGCAATTCTCCGGTTGCATCATTTACAATAACCTTTTGTTGCTGCCAATAATAGCCCGGCGCCAATGCCCTGATCCAATATTCTCCCTTCTTGAATTTAAGCATGAACACACCGTTTTCATTTACTGCATATTTTTTGGTACCTATATTGGGGAGAATAATATATGCATCTTTAATGGGTTCCATTGTGTTTCTGTCAACTACTTTTCCCGAAACCTGGTAGTATTTCACCACTGGGGCTTTCGGTTTTTCTATGATTGACGAATTTACCGTCACATTTGCATAGTACCTTGCCGATATTTGAGGGTTATTAGGAGCCCTGTATGCTTCAAGATGTGTTCCGGCAACACTTGCACTGAAATACTTATTGAAATATCTAACACCTGCATTAGCATCCCGTCCATCGAATTCCGCAATAAAATATGTGTTGGGCATTATTCTGATCTCTCCTCCCAAAAATACTCCTACCAGTAAATCCGGAGAAACGTTCTTCCAATCGGAAGAAAAAGCGCTTATGTTAAAATAATGAGATATTCCGGACATTCCGATAAATCTACCTCTTCCCAAGCCTATATTGAATTTTATGACATCCGAAAAACTCTTTGTAGCTACAAAATAAAGCGAAGCATTTTCAATCGCTCTCACATCCCCGTAATTTTCATCCGGAAATCCCACTGAATCGTCACTTCCTCCTCCTCCACTGGAAACATACTTGCGATAAGTCACATTGTACATCCCAACAGCAAGAGCCGGTGCATTACCGTTTTCGTCGAGAATCTTGTAATTCACATCAATAGCCCAATCTTTCAATGTGAACATAGAAAGTCGTAACTCCAGTTTATTCAAAAGTCCGTATGAAAAAAAGAGATCATAATCAGGCTTATTGAGATTTAGATTTTCCACAGGAAAACCCGTTGAAACGGATAATTCGAATCTACCGTTAGGTAACACATTTGCAGTCGGTATATCAATAAATGTATTATCCGACTGAAATTCGGCTTTTAAGCTCAAATCAGTAAAAATCATCAAAGTAAAAAGAGTTATAAAAATAACTATTAACTTTTTATACATATTCTTACCCTCCGTTCATTTTTTATTATTTTACCGCTTATCAAATGATACGTCAAGTATTATTATCAATTTTCTATGAATCCTAAAAATTACAAAATACATCTTAATTTATGTTCATCATAAAAGAATGAAATCGATAACTGACATGCGATAAATTCCCCCTATATTCGCCATATAAAACCCAAGTTACATAAATATACTTATATCTATTGAAAAACGTTTATATTTCAATTTTAAACTACAAATAATTCCCAAATATTGTTTATCTTTGACCTGTTTCGACATCCGAGCCCCTGAAACAAGTTCAGAGTGACATTGGTTAGTGTATCCTAAACTTATTTCGGAATTTCGCTTATTACAGGTTAATATATCTATACATGTCCGCCGGAACTTTAGTGCAGGAAGGTTTATCTACCTAAACCATATAAAGTAAATTGACTAAAATGCCATTTTATGCTATTCTTTCCCATTAGAAAAGAGGTATATATGGTTAAAAAATTATCTTTGGTTTTGCTGTTTATCTCATTTTTCACAATCCTAAATGCTCGTTTGCTCGACTCATGGGATCCTGAATATGATCTCGATTCTAAAGCATGGGAACTCCCGTATTATTATTTGGAGAATTCGCTTATGAGCGCCAATTTTATCGAAGTGTCGGGAGGTTGTACGGAAGTTCACCATCTCAACTATTTCCAAAATGTGTCCATTGAGCAAAAGTTAAGAAATAATATTGATTTCCTATTCAAGTGGAAAATCGAAGACAACCTGCTCTACCATATAAACTACTACAGTTACGGTTTTCATTTTACCGTTTATAAAAACCTATTTCTCGGGATAACGGGAAACCCGCAATTTGAAAAAAAAGACATAGATATCTACCTTTCATCCGGGTACAAGAGTAATAAATTACTAATAGAGCCCTATATGGCACTAATCAAATTTGACAACAACTACTCTTATCAATACAATGATCTGGATTCAATGAATTTCTACACTGCTACTCCCTACCTTTTTGGTGCCAATTTAAAAATCAACACAAAAACAGTAAAAACTTACTTTTCCGGATATTGGGTTAAACCATATACAATGGATGTGGTTTTGGATAAAGATACTGCATATGATTTCAGTGTGGATAGCAGTGCTTTCGATGGTTTTACCGATATTTATCCCTTGAAAAACATAACTCTCGGCTGTAAATATCATTTCTACAGATTCTCAAGAGTAATAGCCGATACAGACTCTGTATACTTTAACGAATGGTATATAAACGGTTATACGGGATATAAAATCAAAAACAATTTTTATTACATAGGTTTGAAATACGTGAACAATCATATGATAAACTATACCGACTCCGTTTATAATAGATCAGTATTTATTCCCTATATAGGAATACGAGGTGACTATAAATGGAATAAATTTACATTCGAATATATGAAATCAATAGGCAATATTAATGCAACGGGCTATTCCGTTTCCAATCCTCATTATGAAAACAGATTTTTATTTCAATGGGATATTTTAATCGGGAAGAACACGATTTTGAGCGGGAGTAAAGGATTTGAACTTGATAAAAACGATATTAAAAACGGGAGTAAATATTTCTTCTACGATAAAGCTTATATACAACTTATAACAACATTTTAATCATGGATAAATTTATAATCGACGGCGGTAATATTCTTGAAGGTGAAATAAACATAAGCGGAGCCAAGAACTCCGTTTTACCAATAATGGCAGCCTCCATACTGAATAACGGAACAACCGTTTTAAGAAATGTACCATTGGTCCACGATGTAATCACAATGAAACAGATTCTTGAATACATAGGGGCAAAAGTGGAAATTGATGGCAATACTTTAAATATAAACACAGAAAATATCAACAAAACGGAAGCTCCTTACGAACTTGTGAAGAAAATGCGTTCTTCTTATTATGTTCTCGGTTCATTGATCGGCAGATTCGGAAAGGCATCGGTATCTCTCCCCGGCGGATGCGTCATCGGAGCACGTCCCGTTGACTTACATATAAAAGGATTGAAAGCCCTTGGAGCCGATATAGAATTGGAACACGGTTATATAAAATCTCGTTTTTCAAAACTGAAAGGGACTAAAATATTCTTGGAAGGAATGCATGGTCCCAGCGTGGGAGCAACAATTAATGTCATGATGGCTGCATCGGCGGCAAATGGAGAATCGGTCATAAGTGGAGCTGCATGTGAACCGGAAGTTATTGATGTAGCCAATTTTATAAACAGTATGGGGGGAGATATAAAAGGAGCGGGAACACATACGATAAAAATAAACGGAAAAACAACATTCCATGACACGGAGTATAGTATAATCCCGGACAGAATCGAAGCGGGGACATATATTATTGCAGGAGTTCTCGCTGCAAAGGAGTTACTTATCAAAAACACAATCCCTTCTCATCTTGAGAGTCTTCTCGTTAAACTTAACGAAATTGGCTTAAATCCGATTGTGGATCATAATAATATTTTAGTCAAAAGGAAAGAGAATTTTAAATCCACAAATATTAAGGTTCTCCCCTATCCCGGTTTCCCCACCGATATGCAAGCCCAATTCGCCGTGCTTATGACCCAAGCGGAAGGAAAATCAATAATTAGTGAAACTATATTTGAGAATCGATTTATGTACGTTCCCGAACTATTGAGGATGGGAGCGGATATTCAAACAGAAGATAATAACGCATTTATTAATGGTCCGACTGTTCTGGAGGGAGCTGAAGTTATGGCATCCGATCTTAGGGCTTCCGCTGCTTTGATTTTAGCGGCTTTGGTTGCAAAGGGAAAAACTACAATTTCACGAATTTACCATATAGACAGAGGGTATGAAAGAATTGAGAAAAAGCTCTCAAATGTCGGGGCTTCTATTAAAAGAGTAAATCCAAACCAGGAGGAATAATGTTTAATTCTTTTAACGATATTTACGAACTCGCTAAAAAAAACGGTAAAAAAAGAATGTCCGTAGCATGTGCCGCCGATGAAACTGTTTTAAGGGCATGTTATGAAGCCTCACAAATGGGTATAGTGGAAGCCGTATTAACCGGCAAGAGAAACGAAATATCCCCCATACTTGAAAAATTGGGCATAGCAACGGATTATTTCGAAATAGTAGAGGGAAAAGATAACCGGGACTCAATTTTGAAGGCAGTAAAGTTGGTCCGTGATGGCGATTGCAAATTTATTCTAAAAGGTTTTACCCAGACTGCAGATTTTTTACGAGGTGTTTTGGACAAGGAAATCGGGTTAAGAACAGGCAGACTACTTAGTCATACGGCTATTGTGGAAATTAAAAAATTTAACAGAATAATACAATATACAGACGGAGGAATGAACATATATCCCGATTTGAATGCAAAAGTGCAAATACTGAAAAATGCAATTGAATTTGCTCACGCAATGCAAATAGAAATACCAAATGTTGCCGTACTCGGACCGGTTGAGATAGTTAACCCGGATATTCAGGAAAACCTGGACGGAGCCATTCTAAGTAAGATGGGACAAAGAGGGCAGTTAGGAAAATGCAACGTTGAGGGACCGCTCGCCATGGATATAATTTTATCAAAAGAGGCGGCGGAACATAAAAAATTGAATTGTGACGTTTGCGGTAATACCGATATAATTCTGGTACCAAACCTTGTTTCGGGAAATGCCATAGTGAAAACAATGGTTTATACCTCTGATATTGAGTTGGGAGGGGTGATTCTCGGAGCAAAAGCTCCTTGTCTTCTGCTTTCGAGAGCCGATACATTAAAAACCAAACTAAACTCCATTGCCCTGGGAAATGTTGTAACCGATTAATCGATATGAAAAGATTATTTTTCGCTTTGCTTTTTTTCTTGCCTGTTTTAATTTTTGCCGGTGAATCCGAGGATTTTGGTGTTGCCGTACAACAGATGAATGACGGATTTTATTCACAATCGGTTTCCACATTTAAATCACTTTACAATTCGTCAAATTCACCGGAAATTAAAGAGAAATCACTTTTATTGCTCGGTGAGTGCTATCTTCGTTCCCAAAAACTTAACAGTGCTTTGATGAGTTTTAACACTTATTTGAACAACTATCCTTCGGGTAAATTCATTGCCTTTGCATATTCTCGCATTGGTATAATCTATATGAAAAAAGGTTCTTATTCATCCGCTGTCAAATACCTGAAAAAAGCTTATCAATTCAACAATATAACTTATGGAAATGAAATTGCCATTAATCTTGCCGAATGTTATGCTAAACTCGGTAAGATTAACAAAGGGGTAAACCTTCTCATAGGCAGATTAAAAACTTCAAAAGGCAATAACGAACCAATTTATGCAAAACTTGCAGAGCTTTACAAAATACAAGGGAATAGCAAAAAAGCCCTTTCGGCAATAAAAATTATACTTTCCAACAAAAAATCCGAATATCTTAACGAAGCCTATTATATTGCCGGGGATATTTATTTCAGCTATGGTGATTACAATAAATCCATTAAATATCTTAACAAAAATCTTCTTTCAAATAACGATTACAAATATCCCTCCATGTACCTTCTCGGAGAAATATATACCGTAACAGGCAATTACTATACGGCTAATAAATTGTTTAACCAACTTATGAAAAACACAAAATATAGAAAAGCGGGTTATTTCGGGCTTGCCTGGCTCAATTATCAAAAAGCCGATTATGAAAAAGCTTTATCCTATCTAAACAATATACCCGATCGATCAGATTTTGCTGAGCGTAAAATCTTCTATGCCGCTTTATGCAATAAGCAGTTAAAAAAAGACAGTATGTTCCTAGCCCTTTCTGATAGTCTTATCAGATTTGGTAAAAGTAACGAACTCATTAAGAAAATCGAATTCGAGAAATTTGATTACTACCTTAATAAAGGCGATGAAGCTGCTATCAAAATGCAACTCAAAAAGTTGAGTAAAATTTCTTCATCCTATTATAAACTTGCATTGGCTGATTATGAATATAAAACAGGTAAATACAACAAAGCTTTAATGAACTTTAGAACTCTTCTCGGAAACCGTGATATTGCCGAATATATGGGCTCCGTAAGATACCATATAATTCTATCCTATTCTAAAATGAAACAATATCAAGCGGCTTTAAAATACATTAATAAATGGTGGAACTCTCTCTCCTATTATAGAAACGAACTTACATTATTGAAAGATGATATCCTAATTAAAGAAAAGAAGTATAAACAATCCCTTGCCCTTCTAAACAACTATTATCCGGGAGCAATTGAACCATACAAAGAATTGTCATTAAGGGCATTGGCATGGACATACATGAAAATGGAGGATTATAAAAACGCGTATGTTTACTTTAAGAAATTTGTAAACGATTATCCGGAATCAATTTACTATAACGAGGCACTTCTCGAACTTGGGAATTGCGCTTATAATACGGGAAAAAAGGATGAAGCTTTATCATATTACGGGAAAATAAAAGGCAAAAAGGAAATACAAAAAGCACTTTTCAGACAAGGAAAGGTACTTTATGAAAAAGGAGATTACAACTCCGCCATACACCTTTTAAAAACATTTATAAACAAATATCCTGCTAATACAGTTGCCGATGACGCTCTATATTATATCTCTCTTGCCTTTTACAATACAAATAAACCAGACAGCGCAAAATACTACTCAAAAAAACTTCTTACACAGTATAAAAACAGCGACAAATATTACGATACCATACTTCTTCTCGGTGATATATCCTTTAACTCGAGAGAGTATTCACAAATGCTCAATTACTACTCCGATATAATTAATAACGATACCGATACAACTCATATAAAACATGCATTCGGTACGACGATTGATTACTTTGTTACAAGTGGGAAAAAGGGCGATATTACCTCTTACTTTAAGAACAATTACTCAAAGATATTGAGAGAAAAAGAATCATACAACATTTTTATTGCAAATTATTTACTTGAAAAAGGGATGTCTAAAATAGCATCCTACTTTATCGATAATATAACTTCATCGCAATATACCGATTACAAGAATTATCTTAAGGGAAAATCATACATGATTGAAGGGGACACATTGAAGGGAATCAACCTTATTAAATCCGTTGATAAAAAATATGCAATATTCGAAACAATCACATACTACTACAAAAAATATGAATATGATTCTCTTCTTTTTTACACGAAGAAATACGAAAGCAAATTCGGAAAAACGGACAGAATCTCATTTTTAAACGCATATGCTTTATTCTGGCTAAATAAAAACATTCCCGAAATAAATCTCCATGCTGAACCTTATCTATCCAGAATTGTCATAATGAATATGATAAGAAGTTATGAGAGCAATAAAAATATAAATCTTATCAATGACGCCTTAAAATACAGTTCAAGTGAGGACCCTTTCACTAGAGCATATGCATTGTACCTTGCGGGAAAAATAAAATTCGATTCTGGCAATTACAGTGACGCTCTAGGATATCTTTTAAAAATTAAATATATTTATAACAGGGCTGATATATTAATTAAAGCCATGACAATCGCCTCAAAAGCTACCGAAACAAATAATTCTCCGGAAAAAAGCAGAATAATGGAGGAGATAAAAAAATATGAAAAAATCCTCGGTCATTAGATTGCTCTTTTTTCTTTTAATCCTTATCTGCTCAAACACTTTGCTCTATGGTGAAACGGCGATTGACACGGTAACCCAAAATATCAAACTCGAGACACCGAATATTTATATATTTGGCAAATTATCAAAAGGTTCAAACATTGCATTCAAAAATGACTTACTTTACAAATTGCTTGATAGTGTAAATGCAAATGCCAAGCTTTTTAATTCTGCATTCGTTGAAAAACATATGATTCAATATTTCCCGTTGTTTTCCCTGTACACCGGGATTATATACGATAAATTACCCTCCGAATACTTTAATCTCATATTTCAAAAAAAGATAAACTGTTATACCGCTTACTTCGATTTGTCTTGGGATAGGGTTGGTTATCTATTTTCAGGCAATAGCTATAAATCTCCGAAAAGCAATATAAAATTGGGTATCCAATCCGATTCGAAATATCTTAATGATATTTATTTAAAATACTCTTATTATAATTTTGCTTTTTATAATAATATTAAATACAACCTTATTAAATTAGCACTTTCGAACTATCTAGGGATTGTATCGATAAACAAATTTAACAATGACATTTCAGGGGAAATAAATGGGAAATATACCTATAAGAACGGGAACTTTAATTACGGCTTGATTTATGAGGGATTTGTAGACACTTTAAATAGATTTGCAAAATTAGGTCTTGATACTCGTCTGCCTGAAATTGCTCATAACACGCTTGCAATCGGTTTCACTATCTACCCCCTTATTTCCTATACACCTCATATATTTGCAAATCTGAGCATGAATTCGGGTACTTTCGGTTACAGTATACTCTATAGCATGGAGAAAGAAGTACAATCGGTTTATGAATCATTTTCCGAAAACAAATTTGTTATAACACCACGAAGTTTCGTTACCAACAAAAAAAATCATTTTCACCCTGTCTTTTACATCAATTCAGGCAATTTTTCTTTTGATATTATAGGCGATTACTACACGGCGGATTCCCTTCTGATCCCTGTTTATAACACATCTTATACAGCTGCTGTTATAAACAATGTTCGCTCCTACTCAATAAGTATCCATTCAAAATATTCAACCGATAGAATGAATATAAAATCCGAAATTTCATATAACCGAATGTTATCTAATTTATACCTCTATAAGCCGGATGACTACGCCATTAAAATCGGATTTCTTGCGAAATTTATCCTCCCATGTTCAATCATTTTTAAGACAAAATTGAAATTCGATTTTCTCAATAAAAATATCGCAAATCTAAAATATCCAAACTCCTACGGAATTAATTTTGAAATTGAAAAGTCATTTAACAAAAACATAAATGCCATATTGGAAGCAAATGATCTGCTCAATTCTTACTATGAATACAATAACATCATTCCGAGAAAGGGCAGAAATTTTAGAATAACTTTAATGTTTACAATATAGGAGGAAATTTATGAATCTACTCACATTGGTATTAAAAAGTGGTATAGTCGGATATCTGATTGTTCTTCTTTCTGTAGTTGCTCTTGCCATTATCATTGAAAGATTTTTGTACTACAGGAAGTACCGCATATTGGGCGATGAATTTATGCAATTGTATGAAAAACAGGTTTCTGAAGGCAATCTTACAATGCTTGAAGAACTATGCAAAAGCTATTCCAACACCCCTGAAGCTCGTATTGCTCTCTTCGGAATAAGAAATATCAACAATACAAAAGGAGTAATCAAGGAGGTTATGACTACAAATGCAAGCGATGAAATCAAGCTCTTCGAGAAAGGTTTTGATTGGCTTTCAACAATAGCCTCCACAGCGCCTCTACTCGGTTTCTTGGGCACTGTTACCGGTATGATTCAGGCTTTTATGAAAATACAACAGTTAGGAGGAACTGTGAATGCTTCCGATCTCGCAGGAGGAATATGGGAAGCTCTTTTAACAACGGCTTTAGGATTAACCGTCGGACTTATAACCGTATTTTTCTACAATATTCTGATTTCAAAACTTGAGAGAAAAATATCTAATTTTAATCATGTTACCGCATTATTTTTGACATTTAAAGAAAACAAAGAGGAATAATATGCCTATACAATCAAATTATTCCAGAAAACCGTCTATCTCCCCTATCTCTATTGCAGATATAGTACTTTTACTACTTATATTTTTTCTCCTAACATCAACCTATGTTGCTCAAACAGGTGTAAAGGTAAAATTGCCTCGTTCGAGCACAAAACAGGTTCTGAGCGAAAAAAACGTGTTTTTAACGGTAACTCTTGACGGAGAACTTTACGTAAATGATAAACAAACAACAGTGGATAATATAGTGGATGATCTAAAAAAGGCACTTTCAATGACTACCGAAAGAGGAGTTGTTATAAGAGCCGACCAGGTAATGCAATTGGGGAAAATAGTCGAAATTATGGATTATGCAAAAGAAGCCGGTGCTATCAAATTATTAATTGCAACAAAACATATCCCGGATCAAGGAGAAAAATGAAAAAGGCTCTGTTCTTTTCTATCTTAATTCATCTGCTTGTTTTTCTGCTTTTCTGGCGCATAGTAATAAATTCCTCCGTGCCTACACAGAAAGAAAAATTATTTCAAGTAAGTATGGTAACGGCAAACGAATATAATAGAATGATGGTAGAAGCCGGATATGCTCCTGTTAATAAGAACATCGATCTCCCGGAAATTCGGATTAACGAGGAGGATATAATTCAGCAGGATGAAATGGAATCCACGAAATTAACGGATAGAAAATATGAAATTATCCCGGAAAACATCTTGGAACCTAAAAAGACAAACGTAGTTTTACCCGGTATAGGAAAAGAATTAACAACGATTTCAGGAGATGAAATTTCAGATAACAAATTTTACAAGCTCAGTGGTATCGTAACAACGAGAAGAATCATGATAAAATATATTCCCACTTATCCAAAAGGATATCACTTAAATACGGATGTAGTCCTCGAGATATCGGTTAATGCAAATGGAGATATTACAGATGTCAATGTAATCAAAAAAGGAGGCCCCCCCTTTGATGAAATATCTGTTAATGCAGCAAAAAAATGGAAATTCGAACCCCTACCTTCTTCCGGAATACAGAAAGGAACATTAACTTTCTTTTATAGGTTGAAATGATGAAACGAATACTTTTTTTGATTTTTTTCTTACCCGTTTTCAGTTACGGTATTTCTCTGAATTACACTACAAGTGCAACCGGTAAAGATATTTCCGGAAACAATCAAATTGCCTATACAAATGCTATAATCAAACGGCCTCTCATTGTTACAATAACCGATTCCACAGGGAAGCCTATCAAAGGCGTCCCCGTTAAATTCACATTTTCTTCAGGCCCCGAACTCATATCAATTCCTGATACAACACTATACTCTGATAATTTCGGGAATGTTAAAATATATTTTAAAATACCCACATCAGAGGGAAAATACACTGTAACAGCATTCTCCAATTACAACGGAAATTCAGTTTATCTCGATTTCACCATAAATGCCGTTAAAAAAGGTTGGCTTCTTATACTTATAATCAAAGTACTCGGTGGTTTCGCACTATTTTTATTCGGATTAAAGTTCAGTGCAAACGGTTTAAAACGTTATGCCGGAGAAAGGCTAAAGAGTTTTTTATGGACATACACTTCAAACCCTATAAAAGCGTATCTTGCCGGAATTGTTTTAACATTTCTTCTACAATCAAGTACCGCATTATCAGTAATGCTTGTAAGCTTAACAAATGCAGGGCTTATTTCCTTCTTTCAGAGTAT
>QNBC01000051.1 GCA_003641665.1 candidate division TA06 bacterium | reverse complement strand
ACAGGTATTAAATTAGTAGAAATTTCCACAATTATTCTTGTAATCATTCTATCATATATTGTTGATATCAGACTTATTTTAGTAGTCGGGCTTTATATATTTCTTGCGATTTACGGAGGGCACATAAAAAGTAAGTTATTAGAAGGAAGTCAGAGAATTCTTTTTTCACTTGCAGGTTATTCTTTCTTGCTCTTTTTGGGAACTCGCGGAATGGCTGTATTCTTATTCGCACTTTCATTACATCTAATGATAGCGGCAGCGAGAGAACTTCTTTACTTTAGTTCTCTCGAAAATGAAGAAAGGGAGGATTATGTGGACAGGGTCAAAAAACAATTTTTTATTGCCAGATTTATCATATACATATTTTTTGTCTATTCTCCCATGGCTTTAGCTTTGAAAATAGTTCGATTTTTGCCATTTTTAATTCCCCTGTTTCTCCTAATTGATGTCCCCTATATTGCGTTTATTTCATATATTCGTATAAGTCACAGCAATAAAAATTTTAGACGAATCACACTATTTTTGTCATATAGCATTCCTCTTTTCTATTTAATTCTATTAGCAGGTAGGTTTTAATGGAAATCGCAAGAGCCGCACTTTTAGGCATTATTCAGGGATTAACGGAATTTTTACCCGTATCGAGTTCCGGGCATCTAGTTATCGCTCAAAAAATACTTCATTTTTCCGAACCGCCGGTTCTGTTTGATATTACACTCCATCTTGCAACGGCGCTTGCAGTTATCGCCGTTTATTACAGGGAAATTTGGGAGTTGATAATCGCTCTCTTTAAAGGTAGGATACTCGTCACAAAAAAGGGATACAGACTTAGCAGCAAGAAATTTCATTATGTACTTGTTTTAATTGTCGCACTAATTCCTGCAGGCTTAATCGGATATTTTTTCAATGACTATATAACAAAGGCATTCAGTAATTTATTGGTTGTATCAATCGGATTATTTATCACTACGGTGATTCTCCTTCTGTCAAAATATTTCAATAACAGGAAAGGTGACATAAACTTCAAAAACGGCACTATAATCGGTATTGCCCAGGCTTTTGCAATAGTTCCGGGAATATCGAGGTCGGGTAGCACGATCTTTGCCGGTATGGCTTCCGGAATCGAAGGGAAAAAGGCTGCCGATTTCTCCTTTTTGCTCGCCGTTCCTATTATAATCGGGGCTTTTATTTTTGAATTGAAAGGTATTGTCAATTCACATGTGAGTATCGTAACGCTCGCAACGGGGTTTATTTTTTCCTTTGTTTCCGGTTATTTCTCGATAAAATTACTTCTTGATTTCATAAGGAAGGGAAAATTTTACTATTTTGCATATTATACCGGCACAATGTCCGTCTTATCACTAATACTTTTTTTCACTATGAGGTAAATCATGAGAAATGATGAAAGAAAAGATAATCAATTGCGCAAAATATCAATAATTCCTCATTATATAGAAAGTGAAGAAGCGTCGGTTCTTGTAAAGTTCGGCAAAACACATGTACTCGTAACTGCAACGGCATCCGAGGGTGTTCCTCCCTTCTTGAAACACGGAGGATGGATTACTGCCGAATACGGAATGTTACCACGATCATCTCCTCAGAGAATTTCGAGAGAAAGAAAAGGAGTTGCGGGGAGGAGTACGGAAATTCAACGACTCATAGGCAGATCTTTGAGAGCTGCTTGCGATCTTGAAAAATTAAATGACTATACGATAATAATAGACGCCGATGTGATTCAGGCCGACGGGGGAACAAGAACCGCTTCTATAACCGGGGGATATGTAGCTTTATACATTAAACTCAAACAGATGTTGAAGGAAAAGAAAATTGAAGATTTTCCGATTGTACGGCAAATTGCAGCAGTAAGCGCAGGTATCAAAGATAAGAAGATTTTGCTTGATCTCAACTACATCGAGGATTCTACAACGGATGTGGATTTAAACTTAGTGGCGGACAGCAAATTTTCCATTATCGAAATTCAAGGAACGGGGGAAAAGACAACTTTTACAGTTAATCAGCTAAATGAAATGTTAAAGGTAATGAAAAGGGGATTAGCCGAACTTTTTGAAATTCAAAGAGATGTTTTGAAAAAATATGAGTGAGGAAAAAACCTATATAAAGCAATTAAATAAAGTTCGTAAAGTTGTACGACTTGATAAGTACATCGCTTCTCTCGATGTCAATCTTTCTCGCTCTAAGATTAAAGAATTAATTCTCGAGTGCAAAGTCACAGTTAATGGGAACTGTGTAAAACCACACTATCAATTAAAGAAGGGAGATGAAATAAAAATCGTTTACACAAAACCAAAACCTTTTGAAATCAAAGGAGAAGATATTCCTATTAACATTCTGTATGAAGATGGTGATATTATCGTAATTAACAAGACATCCGGAATGGTCGTTCATCCGGCGGCAGGAAATCTGACAGGTACTCTTATCAATGCACTCATAGGCAATCAAAAGGAATTGAGCAAGCCCAACGAGAAAAACCGTCCGGGAGTAATTCACAGATTGGATAAAGAGACATCCGGGATTCTTGTGTTTGCCAAAACCGAGGAAGGGCATCTCGGTCTTGCAAGACAAATTGAAAAGAGAAGTATGCATAGAGAATACATAGCTTTTGTGTGGGGAGATATGGAATTTAATGCCGGTAGAGTGGATGCTCCCATAGGCAGAGATCCTAAAAACAGGTTAAGAATGTCCGTTACAAACATACATTCGAGAAATGCTCTTACCAATTACTTTGTTGATAAGCGCTACAAAATAATCACAAAATTGCGGCTTAAACTCCATACGGGAAGGACACATCAAATAAGAGTCCATATGCAACACATACGGCACCCGGTAGTAGGAGATCCCGTTTATGGAGGCCGATTACTGCAGGTTGCGGGGAAGAGTCTTAAAGGAAATATCAATCTTTTTAACAATATAATGGGCATTATAAAAAGACAGGCACTTCACGCTACTAAACTTGGTTTTATACATCCCACAAAAGGCTATTACATAGAATTTAACGCACCTCCTCCCGAGGATATGCAAAATCTTGAAAGATTTCTTAAGCAAACTGTTAAATAAGCGAATTCGTAGAGATATACCTACTAGTAGTTGAAAAATAGTTATTATTTTTGTTTTAAAAACAAAAAATAATTTCAAAAAATTCGTCACGCTGGACTAGTTTCGGAATCTCACTTCTTACCTGTGAATATGTCTATACCTGTCCGCCGGAACTTTAGTGCAGGTGGGCCTATCTACCAACTATATTCCATTACTGCTTGACAATATTCAAATTATTTAATAGATTTTTTATATGAGAAGAGGTTTTACGATAATCGAAATAATGGTGGTTGTTGTTATAATCGGTATTCTTGCATCCATTGCATTGTTTCAATATAATAAAATAATTGATAAGGCTAAGATTGTCTCATTAAAAGCAAATATGCATTCACTTGAAATTTCGATAGAGCTTTACGCTACGGATAATGGGGGTAATTATCCGAGAAATTCCGATACAACCGGTCTTGGCGAATATCTATTCAAGAATATCAAGAACCCTTATGACAACAGCCCGCATTGGCTTACAACCAGCGATCCCGCAGAAATCGGAGAAGTGCTTTTATGGACGGATGCGGCCGGTTCCCATTATAGTATTAAAGGAATGGGAAAAGGTGGATATATCGATCTTGAATACGACAGGTAAACAACATGGAAAAGAAAGAGAATTACAACATCTTTCTTCTTTTATGAAAATCAAGATATAATAATTCTTCACAAAAACAATTAATACTATTCTATTTATCTGCAAAAATAACCATTTCATCTTTATTGAAATTTAATTTTGTGATAGAATTATAATAAAAAGGAGGTTACATGAGAAAAACTATTCTATTAATCCTCATCTTATCAATTTTATCTATTCCCGTATTTGGTAATAACAGAAGCCTTGTTAAAGGCAAACAAGGTTCTATCAAATATGAGAAACAAACAACAATTCGGATTGGTTCAATTACTAAAAACTCAATTGCGGAAGATAGACCAGTACTAAAAACACCTAAAAAACACATCACACAAAGAGAGGCCTCTCAACGGGGATTGTTAGGTTGGATAACCTTATCTCCCATGCCGAATTCTCTTGTGGGACATTCGGTGGCCGGACCTGTTTTAACGGGAGACGAAATAATTGTAGTTACAGGTGGATCACAGGATTTTTCAACTCCTTTGAACAATACTTATCTATACGATTTTACAACCGACTCATGGAGTGTCGGAAGTAATATGCCGACCGCACTTTTCTGGCATTCCTCAGCCGTTTGTAAAAATAAAGTGTATGTCTTCGGAGGATATGATGGCTCTTCAAGCTATAATACAATCTACGAATATGACCCATCAGCAGATACTACCGGAGGTAACCCATGGACGCTTAAATCCGCTACACTACCTCAAACCGTTTATTTTACAACGGCAGAAACATACAATGACTCTGTAATTTACATAATTGGGGGACAGTCGGGTTCATCTTTCCTAAATACCGTTTATATGTATGATGTTGTAAATGATACGATTAAAACCGCAACCGCTCTCCCCATATCAACAAGAAGTCATGGAAGTGCAATTATAGGGGATACTCTATATGTTTGGGGAGGCTGGAATGGCAACTGGGTATATGATTTTCAGAAAGGAGTTATAAGTACAGGAGATTTAACGACTATTTCATGGGGCTCCGGACCCAATTTGCCTATCTCGGATTCGAGGACGAACGGGGCTTCCGTTACAGATCCTGCCAGTGGTACACACTACGTTATTACATCTACCGGAAATAGTGGCGACACACCATCTCCTCATCACAATTACACATACACATACAATCCCGGTGATACATCATGGGTGAGAATTGCAGATAAACCTACAATCGCAGATAACTCTGACAATCTAATAGGAATTGACAGTGTGGCATTTATGACAGGAGGGTATGATGGTACAGCTGCCACAAACACAACCGAAGCTCTCTTCTTTGCTTCGAATATCATAAATGCTAAAACATTAAAAATCAACACACCTACATCATTCGTCGATACATTTGCAACGATTTCTCCTTCAGCAACAGTACAAAATACCGGTGATAGCAGTGCTACTTTTGATGTTGTTTGCATTATTGATTCGGAGGGCGTTCTGAAGTACCTTTCGTATAAAACGGTTTCATCTCTATCTCCTAATGACACGGCAAATGTGCAATTCGATGATTGGACAACAGGAACCCAGGGAGAACAATTTAATATAACGGTTTACACAAATTTAACCGGTGATATGATACATTCGGATGATACGCTGAAGACCTCATTTACATGCGGGCTACCGGGAGGAGATTTTCTCGTATGGGATCCAACAGCGGATCAATCATCAGGTCCGGTTATTTACAATCAACTGCAAAATCTGGGATTTAATGGAGATTACTGTACCGATCTTACCCCATATCTATCCTATCTCCATAATTATTCCTCAATATGGGTTTCTGTCGGCATATATAGTTCAAATTACACTATTCTCGACACTTCCCAGGAAGCTATTGCACTCGAGTCCTACTTATCAGGCGGTGGAAATATGTATCTTGAGGGTGGCGATGTTTGGTATTATGACCCGCAATACTCAGGTGGACATGATTTCGGACCCACATTTGGAATTAACGCAACCGATGATGGGGGTTCAGACCTTGCGACCGTTATGGGAACTTCCGGAACGATTACCGATAGCATGCATTTTACATATTCCGGTGAAAACAATTGGATTGACCATATAGATCCAACAGGTGCGGGTACCGTTATTTTTACGAATTCTAATCCGACTTATAATTGTGGTGTTTCAAATGTCCTTACAGCAAAAGGACGTATAGCGGAAGGACGTACAGTAGGGACCTCTTTCGAGTTCGCCGGTTTGGATGATGGAGAATATACAAAGAGCGATTTAGCAAAAGCAATAATGTCATTCTTTAGACTAAACGCCCCTGTATTTAACTACGATGCTAAAGTAAGTGCTATTATTTCTCCTCCTTCGTCAGTTATTGCAAATAACGATTATACACCATCTGTTGAGGTAAAAAATGTAGGGACGCAACCAATAGATTTCACCCTGAATATTTTAATCACGAATAAAGGAATTCCCGTATATAACGATTCGAAAACATACGCATCATTTGCCGCAGATTCCGTTGATACGGCAACTCTATCGGATTGGCACGTACCTGCTGAGGGGGGTACATTTGATATTTATGCATACATTTCCAGCAGTTCTGACGAAAATCCACAAAATGACACGATAATGATCAGTTCAATGGCATCCGAATGGCTCTGGGAAACCATAGCCCCAATGCCACAACCTCGATTAGCACATGCAACGGTTTACGATTACGACAATAATAAATTCTACATTATCGGTGGTACAGCTGATGGTAGCACAAACAGTAATACATGTTTCGAATACGATGTTTCTTCTGATTCCTGGAAAACACTTTCTCCCATGCCTTATGCTCTTGATTGGATAAAAGGAACTTACGTTGACGGAAAAATTTATATTGTTAACGGTTACGATGGAACAAACATCATCAACGTTCTTTCTATTTACGATGTATCGTCCGATTCGTGGAATACGGGTAGTACTCCTCCGGAAGGCACAATAGCACACGGATTAGTTGCTTACGGAAAATATTTAATCTTATTCGGAGGCATTGAATCCGATTTAGCAACCCCAAACAAAGATGTTTACATATATGACACTGAGAGTGATTCATGGGTTAACGGAACAGATATGCCGGAAGGAGTATATATGCTTTCGGCAGAGCTCATAGGCAATAAGATCCATATTGTCGGAGGGAATAACGGGACGGCAAACATTGATAAAATAATGATTGGCACAATAAATCCCGTGGATCCAACAAATATCTCATGGGAATACGGAGCAGATATGCCTTCACCAAATATAAACAACGGTGGAGCCGTATACGATGGGAAATACTACATGCTCGGAGGTTTCCTAAATGACGTTGCGAGTAACGAAGTTTGGGAATACGACCCCGGTGCGAAATCTCAATGGAGACATGTATCAAATGCTCCGACAATACTTACAAGAAATAATTTTGCTTCATATAAAAAGGGTTCGAAGTCTATATACATATTCGGTAGTGACACTACCGGCTCATGGACAGCTTCGGCCACTTGCTATAAGATGACAAAACTTGCATACGGTATCAATAAGAACAAACAGAGCATAACAAACAACGGTATAATGAGTATAAGCGGCAATCCCTTCAATAGTAAAGTCGAAATCAAATACTCAATAATGGAAAAAACCAGAGTTTCAATGCAAATTTTTAGTTTGTCCGGAAGAGTTGTTAAAACATTGATAAATAGCAACACCGTAAAATCAGGCATACATAAAGTGTCATGGAATGGAACGGATGAATACGGTGATAAAGTTGAAAACGGGGTCTATTTCTATAAATTGCTCATAGGTAAAAAACAATTTACGGGAAGACTTGTTCTAATTAAATAACAACTCAAACCGAGAGAATAAAGAGGGCGGTTCAATCCGTCCTCTTTCACTTTAACGCTTGGATTTCCTCTGTAATTATGTTTTCTTTAGCAATTGGTAGGATTTTTCTTTTCCAACTACCTGATTTAAACCAAATAAATGACACAATTGCCGTTACTGTATTACTTATGAACATTGCCCAGAATATGCCATTGGCACCATACCCCATTGTTTTAGCAAGTAACCAGGCAAATGGAATTCTCAAAAGCCACAATCGCGACAGTTGCATTATTAACGTAGGCATTGTATGTCCCGATCCCCTGAAAGAGGCGTTAAAAATCATCATAATCGAAAAGAAAAGTACAGAATACGAAGTGATCTTAAACATACTTTTACCGATTTCAATAACCTCCGGATCATTGATGAAAAATCTCACAACACTGGCTCCGAAAAAGAAGAGCAGTGTCGTGAGGACAAAGAGCAATACTCCATTCATTAATGCTGCCACCCAAACGGAGTGCTCGGCTCTGTCCGTTCTGTCGGCACCAATATTTTGTGCAACAACAGTGCTTGTTCCCATTGCAAGTCCCATTGCAGGGGTTGTAAGTAGCGATATAATTCTGTTTCCCACACCGAAAGCACTTATTACACCGGATCCAAAAGTGTTTACAATACCCATTAGGACAGTAAATCCGAACGAAGTTCCGGTTTGACTTATAGATATCGGTATCCCCACTTTCAGTATTGCCGTAACAATTTCTCTGTTAAATCTAAAACCTGAAAAACTTAATTTCAATCCATATTTGCCTGACATCATCTGTGATATACCAATGAGACTCGATATAAATTGTGAAAATATAGTTGCTATAGCTGCACCTGAAACTCCCATCCGCGGGAAAGGTCCCAAACCGAAAATAAGAACAGGATCGAGTATAATATTCAGTGTAACCGTTAGCGCACTGATCTTCATGGGATTAAATGTATCCCCATATCCTTGCATTAATCCCTGGTATATATAAAAGCCAAAAACAAATGGAATACCAATAAAAATAATTCTCATATAATTCAATGTTAAAAGGTAAGCATCAGAAGGTGTCTGCATAAGCGTCAATATCTGTGGTGTTAAAATATAACCTAATATCGCCAATGTTGTGGATATAATAATAAGAAGAACAAACGTATTTGACGCTGTTTCATTCACTTTCTCCGTATTGCCTGCCCCTTTATACTGCGCAAGTACAGTCATTCCTCCTGCCCCGAGCCCTCCGGCAATCGCAATTATTGTAAATACGATATTAAACGTAATTGTCGGAGCCGCAAGAGCGGATTTTCCCAATTTGCCCAGCCAAAATGCATCGGTAAGATTATAAAATGTTTGAAAAAGATTGGCAATTATAATGGGAGTTGACAACTGTAGCAACACTTTCCACAATGCCCCGTTTAGAAGGTCCGGTTTTTCCGATATTTTTTTAAATCCATTTATTACGATATTCGTATTATTTTTCATAGACTAATAATAATTAAATACTTCTTAAACGTCAATAGGAAATTGGAACAAATCTTGATTTTTTTTGTATTTTGGATTATACTGATTGCGGAGATCATTATGGACTATATAGTTACTCAAAATACCAATGAGATACGTTCCAATGATATCGTTGTGGACTCTACTTTTTCTGGAAACATCGAATGTGTTAGGATTGATCACCATGTAGATAATTGTATGACAAATATTGATTCGATTTACAGAGCATTTCATAATGATATAAAATTTATCAATCCCCCTGAAAGGGTTATAACATCCGCACTCGACACGGATTCTATAATCAGCGCAGCAATAATCGATATGCTACTCTCGGGAGAACTTAAATCAATAAATAAAGAATTATTGAATACAAATATATTCAAAATCCTATACAGTAGTTGCTTTTGGTGTGATTACAACCTGGGATTCGATAAATTCGATGATGAAATAAACCGTATTGGAGAACTTCTCGATCTATATATAAGACAGGAATTACAGATCAATATAGGACTTTCTTACAGAGAAAAAACAGCAGTCAGGGAACAAAACCAAATTTTAGCCAAACAAATCGAAAAGGTTAAAACACTTATCAAAAGAGGGAAAATACCTTTACACATACTTGAATTCCCGCGAGAAGAGGTATACAAAGAAATTCGATTAATTGCAGAAAAATGTATAATTACCGAAGCTCCTGAAAGCAAAATAATAGGCTATATAAGAACACCGGACAATGAACATTTACTCCCGCGCGTTTATTTCGGATTGTTTAAACAACCGTTAATAGGAAGAATAACATACCTTGATAATGACGAATTATCCATTTTGATAGGGATAAACCCTATTTCATTAGACAATTGGGAAAATATTGACCTTACAAAGCTTGCCGAAATACTTAACAGGGAAAACGTCGCTTTCGATTTTTCAGGCAGAAAGAATGTTATAAGGACAAGATTTTCCGGAAATATCGATGACCTTTACAAAAGCCTGGCAAACATAAACATAGAAGAGCTTTATGATAATAAGGAGCTCTTTACTGTCTATAAATAAGTTTATATACTTGACCTTTCACAGGTTAAAATATATCATATTAACAATGGAGATATTATGGATAATATAAGAGTTGCTATTGCTCAAATTAATACAATCGTTGGTGATATTAAAGGGAATTCCAAAAAAATTAAACGGAATATAAAAAAAGCACATGATAATCATGCTGATATTGTCGTTTTTCCAGAACTTACAATAACAGGATACCCCCCCGAAGATCTTCTATATAGACATGATTTTATAGAGGAAAATCTTACTGCTCTAAATAAAATAGCAAAATATAGCAAAGGCAAGGATATACTGGTGATCCTGGGGTTTGTCGATTTGGATACCGATATTTATAATGCTGCCGCTTCAATTTACAATGGGCAAATCATAAACATATATCATAAGATTTTTCTTCCGAATTACGGAGTATTTGATGAGAAACGATACTTTCAATCCGGAAAAAGGCTCTCCATTATTAATTACAAGGGTATCAAACTCGGAATAACAATATGCGAAGATATATGGTATCCGGGAGGACCGGCGTATTATGAAACAATTATCAAGAATGCGGAGCTAATCGTTAATATCAGCGCTTCTCCATATACAATTGGTAAAGATTCCAAGAGACAGGAGATGATAAAAACACGCTGCAGAGATAATGTAACAACTGTTGTATATTGCAACCTTGTCGGAGGACAGGATGAACTTGTCTTTGATGGAAATAGCATGATTGTGAACGAAGAAGGAAATATAATAGCTAAACTTTCATCCTTTTCGGAAGAACTGGGAATAGGAGATTTAAACGTTAAAGATACACTTAAAAAGAGATTGAAAGATATCCGGATAAGAGAGTTGAGAGCTTCTGAGATTGCAACACCATACAGTTTTGTTTCATATGATATAAAAGCCACGTCAAGTATAGGCAAGAAAAAAAACAAAATGAATTTCTTGATAAAAAGACAATATACAAACACTGAAGAGGAAGTTTTCGATGCTCTCGTATGCGGGACAAGGGACTATGTTAAAAAAAATGGATTTAAGAAGGTTATAATTGCTATAAGTGGTGGAATTGATTCGGCGCTTGTTTCTGTAATAGCCTCAAAAGCCATTGGGGCAGGGAATATAACAGGTTTATTTCTTCCGTCTCAATTTACTGCTTCTGAAAGCGAAAGAGATGCAACTATGTTGGCGAAAAACCTTGGCATTGAACTCATAAAATTACCTATTAAACCACTATACGATTCATATATGGACATTTTAAAAAATATCTTCAAGGGAACAAAATTCGGTGTGGCAGAAGAAAATCTCCAAGCTCGAATAAGGGGCAATATCGTTATGGCTCTTTCCAATAAATTCGGTTGGCTTGTACTTACAACCGGTAATAAGAGCGAAATGAGCGTCGGCTATGCAACATTATATGGGGATATGGCTGGTGGTTTTGCAGTTATAAAAGATGTCCCGAAGACGATGGTTTACAATATCTCCGAATGGATAAACAAAAAATGGCATCTCATACCAGAGAACATACTGCTTCGCCCACCCACGGCGGAGTTGCGCCCTAATCAAAAGGATACCGACTCACTCCCCGAATACGGTATTCTTGACCCGATTCTTAAAATGTACATTGAACAAGATTACAGTATATCTGATATTATCAATTCGGGATTTAAAGAAAACGAGGTCAAAAGAGTTGCAAGAATGGTAAGAAAAAACGAATATAAGAGAAGACAATCCCCGATTGGCATTAAAATAACAGAACGATCATTCGGTAAAGACAGGCGATACCCGATAACGAACGGATTTTAAATTATGAAAAAATATCTGTTGTACTTGATT
>QNBC01000050.1 GCA_003641665.1 candidate division TA06 bacterium | reverse complement strand
TCAAATACGAATTTTATTAATTATTTTGTTTTTCTTGATTAAACAGATAAATTTATCATCAATTCTGAGATAAGTATATTTTGTCGCAAAATCCCCGGGTGTTATTAATATCTTATTATCACACTTTATAATATCGGTTGTGTGGTAGTGTCCCAGAATAAAAATATCATAATTGTTTTTTTTACAAAAGTCGAGATACGGGTTAATAGGGTGAATGGGGTTACGTTCATGGGAAGAGGCGAATTTTATAATGTTGAAGAGGATGTCCTCGGGAATCGTGCGTGCTAAAACATAAAATATATGAGATTTGGATAACCAGTTTATAAGGGATATCCATCTACTCCCCTTAAAGAATATATCTCCGTGGCTGAGGAATAGTCGTTTATTGCCATATTTGATTTCTCTTTTGAATCGTATAAAATCGATACCGTAGGATTTCAAGCAGTTACCGAGCCAGAAATCGTGATTACCACTAAAAACAGATATTTTAATACCTCTTCGAGTGCATTTATGCAGTAGTTCTAATATGTATTTATCTCCAAAAATAAGTTTATTCCCTTTTCTAAGGTAGAAATCAAAAAGATCGCCGAGAATATAAAGGTGAGCACCGGATTCTATTCCGTTAACAAAAGTGATAAAATTTTCTCTTGCAATTTCAGGTTTCAGTGAAGATGTCGGGCCGAGATGTACGTCCGATACTATATAAATCATCTTTCTCAAATCGGATTGAAATGATTGTGGGATAATTCCGCTTCTCTTATTATGGATTGGATATCCGCAGAGCGAAGGATTCCGTTGTCGACAAGTATATTGCCGTCTACAATTGTATAGGTGACATTATCACGATTCATTGAATAAATTATCGAGTTGAATATACTGTTTTCATCGTAAAATAATGAATGGACATTGGGTTTTAAAATTGTTATATCCGCTTTTTTCCCTATCTCCAATGTTCCTATTTCTTTCTCCATACCTAATGCTTTTGCACCACCGGCAGTTGCCAATCTAAAGATTTCTTTTGCATTCATCGATTCTGGTCCCAATCTCACTTTTTGGATAAGACCGGCGAGTTTCATTTCATTGAATATATTGAGATTGTTATTGCAAGGAGGTCCATCTGCACCGAGTGATACATTAATCCCTTTTGTCAGCATTTCCGGTATCTTCGCAGTACCGCTTCCGAGCTTGAAATTGGCGGTTGGACAGTGCAGAACATTTACTCCGTTGCTTTTCAAAATATCGTATTCGTAATCATTTAACCAGATGCAATGAGCCAGTCGCAATTTTTCATTACACAGTCCTAGTTTCTCAAAATATTCGATATTTCCGTATCCGGTTTGTTGTTTTACTATTTTCGTTTCCTCTATGTTTTCCGCTGCATGTGAATGGACGGGTATATCATATATGTCGGACATTTTTCTTATTTCCAGAAATAATTCTTTCGTGCATGAAAGCGCAAAACGAGGTGTAAGAACATA
This sequence comes from candidate division TA06 bacterium, assembly GCA_003641665.1. Lineage (GTDB taxonomy): Bacteria > Hydrothermota > 32-111 > QNBC01 > QNBC01 > QNBC01. The sequence goes on along the minus strand of QNBC01000050.1, from coordinate 10,460 downwards.
TTTAATCCTTCCGTTATCTGTATCGTTCCATTTTTTATAAAGTGTTTCGCTTTCTGCCATTAGAAAATCGATATTTTTAGCAAGTATATCGTTCCCCGTATCCATAAGCATGTTGCCCATAGAAGCCCGTATTCCCATTTCATAAACGGCTTTGAAAGATGCGTCCGTATGAAGTACCGTTTCCATATCCTGGATTGTCGTTGTCCCCGAGAGCAATAGTTCGGCAATACCGAGACGAGCCGAATCGTAAAGTGTTTTTGCCGTATGCTGGGATTCAAATGGTAGAATGTATCGATTTAACCAATCGAGAAGGGAAACATCTTCAGCCATATTTCTGAAGATTGTTTGAGCGAGATGGACATGCGTTTGTATAAAACCGGGTATTGCAATCATTCCGGCGGCATCTATTATTCTGTCGGTCTCTGGTGTGGATATATTTTCTTCGATTTGCTCTATTATGTCGTTGTTTATCAGGATATCCCCCTTAAAGGGAGCTGTTTTGACATCCTTTATAACGGTTGCATTTTTAATCAAAATTTTCATGGCTATAGGATAAATTAAAATTGTTCACATGTCAAATAAAAAATCACTTGAAAAATATAATTCTATTTGATATAATAAAACTATGAATATTAAACTTGATAAAGATTTGATTCCGGTAACGATTTACACGGATCTACCTGTAAAGATTCAAGGTTTTGTACATGTTATCAAAAGCGCGAGATTGAGTGACATGCTTAAATCGACATTTACAAAATCTGAGTTTATACCTATTACCGATTGTAGCATAACTGATCTGAAAACAGGTAAAACGTCAAAGGTTGATTTTATATTGTTGAACAGGAATCATATTGTTATTATTTACGAAAATAAGGGTTAATTCAAACAAAGGTAGTGTTATGAAAAAAGTATTACTTTTTGCGGTAATAATGGGTTTGATACCCGTTTTTTTATTTCCGAACGGGAATTCTTCAAAGTATTGGATTTACTTCAAGGACAAAGGAATTAAAAATCAACAGCAGTACAGAAATGCAATAACAAGATTGAAAAACAGTTACAATACTCATGCGCTTGCAAGGCGTAAAAAATTAAAAGGGCAAAATCCCTTTGACTACACGGATCTGCCTGTTTGCTCGGATTATATTTCAATCTTGAAAGGGAAGGGGATAAAAATACACAGGATGTCCAATTGGTTGAATGCTGTTAGTGTCACATTGAACAGTAACCGGATTAATGAAATAAGCGGCTTATCTTTTGTTAAGGAAATTGTTCCGGTTAGAAAATATATCTTAAAAAGGAGCAATGAAAGTAAAATTGCAAGACCGAAAAATGCTCGTGTAATGTATTCTACGATAAACTGGGATTACGATTATTGGTATAGTGTAACTCAGATAAGCAAGTTGAATATCCAGCCAATTCATCATAAAGGTTTTAACGGGGCAGGAGTGAGAATAGCGATATTAAGTACGGGATTTGAGTTAACACACCAATGTCTTGCATCGATTCAAAATAATATTATGGCAAAAAGAGATTTCTTATATAACGATACCATAGTTTCCTATGATCCTGCTCAAGATTCAATAGACGAAATCGAAGAGGGAACTTCTGTACTTTCCATAATAGGCGGGTATTATCCGGGAACCTTCATAGGACCTGCATTTGCATCTAATTTTATACTTGCAAAGATTAAAAAAGCAGGTGTTATCGATACAACAGATGAGGATAATTGGATAGCGGCATGTGAATGGGCTGACAGTATGGGGGCTGATATTATATATAGTGATATAGGGATTAACTATTGGTATACACAATCACAAATGGACGGTAATACATGTGCCATAACAAAGGAAGCTGATCTTGCCGCTTCGAAAGGCATCCTTGTAGTACAACCCATTGGTAATAAGTACAACTCAACATATATGCTTGCACCTGCGGACGGGGATAGTGTTTTGACAGTTGGTGCTACGGATAATGATGACAAATATCTTGCCTCCTTATCTATTGCCGGTCCTACTGCTGACGGACGTATAAAACCCGATGTAGCTACATTGGGGGAAGATGTCGTTTATGCGGCATCAAAGGCTTTAACAGTTTATGATACGGCGACCGGCAATGTTGATACAACGATAGATGTTGATACTACTTATCTTCAAAGTGATGGAACGGAGTATGCTGCTGCGATGATTGCGGGAGCATCGGCTCTACTGCTACAATCTCACCCGAAATGGTCTCCCATACAGGTGAAAAATGCACTTGCAGAATATGCATCGAATATTTCATCACCGGATAATGAAATAGGAGCGGGGATACCGGACTTATACAAATCATATAATCTCGGATCGGGTTCAATGAATGGCTGGAGAATTATTGTCAATAACGATACTATACCTTTTAGTGATGATACAACAATCCCGGAAAATAAATCCGTTATTTTCGGTAATGTACCGCAAATCGGAGATCTTGTCTCGCATTACACTGACCTTGATACCGCAAATTGCCTTTATGTGAAAATAGATTCGGGGCTTTACGTGGGGGATAGTTCGAGAATAAGATTGATTGATTATACGGGAACGATTATAGATTCATTCATGATAGGAGGTGGAGGTTTATATTATAAGTCTCCGGATTCCATGCGAATGACTGATATAATACCGCAGAGTAACGATTACCCTTCCGGAATATATATCACTGCACTTTCCAATGATGCGGACAGTTTTTACGACTATGTAAAAGTTTCAAACATTAATTCCGGAGAGTCCATAACGGATACTATTAATCCGGAGCTAACGAATATCATAGGTAAAATTTATCCTAATCCCGTATCTATTGAAAGTAATAATGAAATGATTATTCCCTTTGTTATGGGGAATGCTTCCCTTGTCAGATTTTTTGTGTACAGTATGTCCGGAAAGCAATTGTATAAGAGGGAGATAGGCGAATTGAAACCGGGAAGATATGATAATGAACGCAGTGCAATACATTGGGATATGACAGATAACAAAGGGAGGAAAGTAAAGCCTGGTATATACTATATAATTGTCAATGACGGAATTCACAACAGTATAAAAAAAGTTGCTATTACAAAATAATGAAGCGTTTATTTTTGCTTATAGTAGCTTTTCCCGGGCTTTTGTTTTCGTTTCAATCCGGAAATTTGAAAACTCTGGTAGAGGTGGGATGTAGAACCGAGATTTCTTCTTTAATTTCGGATAGTTTGCATTTCGATTTGTTCCTCATACGCTCTAAGTACTCAGGAGATTTATCGGATAATATCACTATTTTCCTTCAAGGTGAATATTCGACATTCGGTGATATTACAACATTCCCGTATTTTAAAACGAGAGGAGGGAAATTATATTTAAGAGATGCGCTATTCATATTTAAATTACAAAATTTCGGAGTTAATGTCGGGCGTTTTGTTCCGAATTTGAATTACATGCTATCACAATCGATTTTAGAGCTACCAACGGTTCATTATTCCATCGTAAACGAAAGATTCCTAAATAACAGAATTGACGGTATTGAGGGTGATTATTCTATGACCGTTCCATATAATAAAATCAGATTAAATATGACCTTCGGGGAATATAACGGATATAAGTATAAATCGGTTTCCATAAATGATGCAGTGGGAGAGAATGCTGTGTTTTCCCTATATGCAGGTTCTCGAGATACTCTATGGAGCAAATTTAACGATTATATTATGGGAGGGTATTCTAATTTTAGATTTGGTCCGTTTTCTATCATAGGTGAAATAGGAAAACATCAAACTCCTACTGGCGGGAATCTGTTTTATTCGATATACGGAATGTTAAAATTCAGAAAGTTATGGTTTGGTTTTCTTTTCGATTCATACGGAAACAATTCTGAAATTGCCACATCAGCCGATTTTTGGATAGTCGAAAACAGATTTGATATTAATGCCAAATATGAGATAAACTTAAATAAAAATAACAAATTTTATCTTTTACTTAAAGGAATAATATAATGGGGAAAGAAAAAATACTTAATGAATTTTCAAAAAGTACTCTGGAGATTTTTAAAGAGGCAAAAGAAATAGCCTTGGAGCATGGCGGAAAAATGAGTCCTTATCATTTGATGGCTGCATTTTTATCCGAAGAGAATAACCTATTACGACACTTTATTCCTATTAGAAAAATCGGGAGTGCTTTGAGATCTGAAAAGATGATTGGGAAGAAAAGGGTTTCAAACACAATTATAATTACAGAGAATATACAATCAATATTGAAAAGAGCCGTTAAGATTAAGCAAAAAAATAAAAATAAAAAAGTAACTCCCCCCGAATTGTTTTTAGCCCTTGCAGAAGATAAAAAGATATCGGAACTATTAAAGTCATTTAATATAAATTTGAATAAATTTAATGCGGAAATGACGAAAATAGGATTTGATGAGCAAAAATACAATAAAATCAAACGGCTGAACCTGTTGGATAAGTATATAGAAAGGAATATTCCGGGGCAATGCAAAGCGAGAAAGAAAGTTATGAGTGTATTGAGAATGGTAAAACTGGGATTGGATATTAAACCGGAGCGTCCTGATGGCGTATTTCTGTTTTTAGGTCCCGTAGGAACGGGGAAGTATTCCATGGCAAAAGCCATTGCAAAATATTTTTCCGATGGTAAGTTCAACTTGCTTAATTTTGATATGAATCTTTATCAGGATGCATGGGATTTTGATAAATTCCTGGATATTCTTTCTCACAACATAAGATCGATAAACGGAGATAAAAGCGAAGAAGGAGTGATTGTATTTAATAAAATTGATCTTACTCACCCGTCTATTGTAAATTTTATGGTGGATGCGCTCGGGAAAGGGCGTTTTCCCGGCACAGACGGTCAGATCCATTTATTTTCCAAATACACTGTGATATTTATACCTTCCGACAAACTATCGAATAAGCATGCAAAAATCGGTTTTATAAATTCAAAGGGAGAGATTAACTACGAAGATTATTTAAGGGGGATATCAAAACCGCTACTTTCCATTGTAGATGATGTAGTGGTTTTTAGAAAATTAGAGCCGATTGAGCTGGCAAAGGTTGCTAAAAGAAATGTAAAAGTGGTTCTCAATCGTATTTCGAAGGAATACAACATGAAAATAAAGTATTCGGACGATGTTATAAAACACATTGCTGAAGTGTCATACGATAGGGAGATGGGAAGGAGAGGAGTAAATAAAATGATTGACGAGTATATTTCGTTACCTATCGTCAATCTTTTTGTACAAAAAGGGATTTCTAATATTTATATCAATGTTAAAAACAGGAAAATAGTTCTGGAATACGGAGATGGGAAAAGAAAATAATTTGGATGAGTTAAGAGATAGTTTGATTGGAATACTATCTCAAGGCAAAAGTAAAAAAGAGATAGAAAAATTTTTGTTTTTGCATGAAAATGGTGAAATAGGGACTTTTTTTGATAAGAGCATCGTAAACATCAATATGGTTCTTTCCGAAGATGGAACAAAAATCATTAATATATACTCTAATTTGATTTTTGATATTGCTATTGAGCAGAAACTACTTTCTTATCTTCTACAATTGAATAGCCAAAGTCTGACCGGAGCCTTTAACATTATCACTAATGAAGAAGGAACAAGAGGAATTGTTTCATTCTCATTCGCTTACATGATCAATGAAGTGGATAGGGATATTTTTATTAAATCTTTTTTTACCGTCGGACAAATTGCCAATTATTATGCTAAGGAAATCAAATCAAAATTCGGCGGTTTAACAATAAAGGAATACATAGAATCGGAAGGGAAAAATATTGGGGAGGAAGCTGCTAAAAAACCGAACAAAGGGAAGAGTGAACGATCAGAGATTAAGGAGATCTGGGAATAGATTCTTTAAGAATTCAATCATTTTCCCATAATGGGAACCTTTCCAATATAATCTTCCGCACTTAGGGCACTTTCTAAATGAATTGAAATTTTCTTTAACAAATGGTGGGAGATTATCAATGTCATTTTCAGTAGCCTCTTCAAGTTGTATATTACAGATTGAGCAACGGGTAAAAGGTCGAGCATTTTCAATGATACGAAATTCCTTCTCAAGTGTTAGCAATTTTTCTGATAATGAGCCGTGCTTTAGCAAGAAAACATCATTCAATTTTTCATTGGAAGTAAGATAAATGCGACTTTTATCCCTTCTCTTGTATCTTGCATATTCGGTGTCATAGCCTAGAAACCTGAGCCATCTTGCAACATCATAAAGCATCATATCGCATGAAAATTTAAGATTCATAAAGCGATAGCTCCTCTATTTTCGATTCATATTTATTGTACAATATTTTGATTTTATTTTCCAATTGTTTTTTTTCTCTCACAAGATTATTAAGTTTATTGTAGTCCGAATTGTTTCGAGGATCTGCAAACTTCCTATCTATTTCACTTATTCTCTTTTCTATTTCATCGATTTCATTTTCAATTTCTCTTATTGAAGCCTTTATAATGCGGACCTGTCGTTTTCTGTCAGGTTTTTTCCCGGATACCGGTTTTCTTTTTTGTATCGGTGTAATAATCTCATTGAAAGCAGTATCAATGCCGGAGACATCAAAGGTTTCAAGATTACCGTCTTTAATAAAAATAACATCTGTAGCTACATTTTTAATTAGCGATCTGTCGTGTGAAGTAAATATAATGGTTCCGGAAAAAATATTTAACATATTGATTAGATATTTCACCGATTGTATGTCAAGGTGGTTTGACGGTTCGTCGAGTAAAAGCAAATTAGGTTTTTCCACAGTAAGTTTTAATATCATGTATTTTGCCTTCTCGCCTCCGCTAAGATCGCTCCATTTTTTTTCTATGTCATCGGCAAAAAAACCGGCAAGAGCTAATTTAGAACGTGCTTCGCCGATAGTGAAATGTTCCGTATCATTAAGAAATATCTCGAGAAGTGTTTTTTCATTTTCGATAAAGTGAAAATCTTGCCTATAGTAACCTATATTGATATTACTTCCTTTGATTATGTTACCGGAAGACGGTGTAAGTTCACCGTTTATCAGTTTAAGAATGGTTGTTTTACCCGCACCGTTTTTACCGATTACTGCTATTTTTTGACCGGCATATACGTTAAAATTAATATTGGAGAGAATCTTACGGGAGCCATAACTGAAGGAGAGATTCTCAATATGCAAGACCTTATTCCCGCTTCTGAAAGTTTCATTCCATTTGAATGCCGGTGCAGAATGTTTTTTGGGGAGTTTGATGTGCCTCAATTTCTCCAGTCTTTTTATTCGAGATTGAGCCTGTTTTGTGTTTTGTCCCGCTATATGTTTTCTAATAAATTCTTCTGTTTCTTTTATATACTCTGTTTGTTGTTTGTGCATCTTTATGAGTCGTTGCCTTTCATGCTCGTATTCTGTTTCGAATTTATCATAATTTCCCTTATAAATTTTTATCGCTTTGTTCTCTATATAGTAGATATAATTTACACAATTGTTTAAAAATTGGCGATCATGACTCACAACTATAAATGTCCCTTTATAGGATTTGAGAAAATTTTCAAGAAAAATTATGCCTTCGATGTCGAGGTGATTAGTGGGTTCGTCAAGAAGAATTATATCGGGTTCGCTCAAAAGTATATGTGCAAGGAGAATACGGCTCTTTTCTCCGCCGCTTATTGAGGATATTTTTTGCTTTTTCAATTCTTCTGATATGTTAAGAAAATAACAAACTTTGCCTACTCTCGATTCGATAAGATTGCCGCCGAGATGTTCAAATTGTTCATTAAGAAGATGTTGTTTTATCGAATCTTTTTCGGATTCCATTTCTTCTTTTAAATTTAAAAGTTTTTCAAAACTCAAAAGCATATATTGATAAACGGTAAGTTCTTCCGGTAATATGGGAATTTGGGGAAGATATCCTATCGTTTTATTTTTTATTCCAGCTATTTCTCCCTTTTCAAAATACTCATTTCCCGAGAGAATATTAAGGAGAGTCGTTTTTCCCGATCCGTTGACGCCAATCAAACCGATATGTCTCCCATCGGGAATGGAGAATGAAACATTGTTGAATATCTCATTTACTCCGTAGCTCTTTGTTAATTTACTAATCATAATCATGGAAGGAATATAGCAGAAAACATGTTATAAATCAATAAGGAGATAGATAGTACATAATATAAAATATGAAAAATATTCTATTGAATCCGGTTATAATTGTAACATCAGTCATTAAGATTTAATGTTGAAAATATTTTAATAATATGATACTATCTCCCATTGGAGGTAAACATGTGTGGTTTTTTCGGTATAGTGTTTAAAGAGCGAAATGATAATTTAGGTAGGATACTAAATAAGGCAGGTGAAAGACTAAGCTATAGAGGATACGACACGGCAGGTATTGCAGTTTTTGATAAAAATGCTAGTTACGATATATTCAAAGACAAGGGAACTATAGAAGAGGTATCTGAAGAGTTTGAATTTGGAGAAAAAGGCGGTTATAAAGGAATTATACAACTCAGATGGGCGACTTTCGGAGCTCCATCGAAAGCGAATGCACAACCCCATGCAGATTGCAAAGGTGAAATTGTAGGCGCTCATAATGGGAATATCGTAAACACACACGGTTTGATAAAGGAACTTCGTTCCCACGGGCATGATTTAAAGGGAACCAATGACGGCGAGATGATAATTCATATTCTCGAAGAGGAGATGGCGAATACGGGTGATTTTAATAAAGCAATAATAAATACAAATACCAGGCTTAACGGAGATTATGCCTTTATTGCCACCCCTGTGAATAGCGATAAAATGTATGCGGTAAAAAAGGGGTCATCTCTTTTCCTCGGGATTGCAGATGGTTATATATGTGCATCCAGTGATTTGATTTCCATTCTCGACCACACAGACAGTATTATACCTATTCTTGATAATGAATATGTGGAGTTTACTTACAATCATTATGAGATAAAATCGTTGTTGGATGGTAACAGAATCGAAAGAAAACCTGAAATAAACAATCTTAATGTCGAAGAAATAAAACTGGACGGATATAGTCATTTCATGGAAAAAGAAATATTCGAATCTCCTCAAAAATTCCGTAATTTATTGGATGTGGTAGAAAAACACGATGCGTATAAAAAGGCTATCGAAGCAATTAAAAATGCGGAGAATATCTATTTAATAGGTTCGGGAACGAGTTATCACGCAGGTAGATTGGGAACATACTATTTTTCAAAAATAAACGGTTTGAATATCAATGCGACATTTGCTGCCGATTTCATTGAAAGGTATGGTTCTTGTATAAAGAATGGAGATGTACTTATTGCTGTTTCGCAGAGCGGAGAGACAAAAGATGTCAAGAATGCCGTAGATTATTTTAAAAATAGAGTAAATGGGACGGTAATGGGTGTCGTAAATGTTCTTGGTTCTACACTTGCCTATAATGCCGATATTGTTTTACCAATAGTATCCGATATTGAGATCAGCGTTCCTGCAACTAAAACATTTATAAATCAATGCGGCGTATTTTTATATCTCGCGATGGCTTATGCAGGAAAGAGTACCGACAGTATGAGGGAGATACCGTCACTTATTGAAGATTTTCTCAAGCAAGAAAAAAAACATCTCGAAAAACTTGCAGAAATATTGAAGAACGAGAAGGATGTACATGTTCTTGGTTACGGTATTATGTATCCCATTGCAATGGAAGGGGCATTAAAGATGAAGGAGGTTATGTATATTCATTCGGAAGGCATGTATTCCTCAGAATTCAAACACGGTCCCCTCGCCATTGTTTACGATAATTATCCCGTTATATTTCTTGCCACCGGAGAAGATAAGGATATGATAATTTCACATATCAATGAGGTGAAAACCAGAATGGGAAGTGTATATACGTTTGCTCCGTACGATAAAGAGATAGAGGAGATTAGCGACTACTTCATACCGCTTGATAATGCGGAATACTATACGTCACCCATACTTGCAGGAATAGGTTTACAGTTACTTTCGTATCTTATCGGAGTCAAAAACGGAAGAAATCCCGATAGACCGAGAAATATATCGAAGACAATTACCGTAGATTAATCATATCTTTTTTGTAAGCCAGTATTTTTTTCTGTAATAAAGAAAAAGGATAATGAACTCGGAAATCACAGAAAGATCGATTGCAATCCAAATAAAAACTATATTGTTTTTGAAAATGATAGAAAAAAGCCATGCTAATCCGAGTTTAATTCCCCAATTGGCAATCAAAGAAGAGATCATGGGTGGTTTTGTATCTCCGGAGCCCTGAAAAGCACTTCTAATCATCATATTCGCAGCTACCATTAAGATTATGGGCGAGATAAAACGGAGATAACTCGTTCCCGTGCGTACTACACCCGGATCACTATTAAAAAGCCTTATGATATGAGAGGCAAATATAAAGAAGATAATAGAGAACAGAACCTGAATCCTCATACCAAGATTTGTAGAATGCCATACAGTGCT
>QNBC01000049.1 GCA_003641665.1 candidate division TA06 bacterium | reverse complement strand
TTCCAGCCATCGGTCATATATAACTCAACAATTTCTTCTATTTTTGCTTCCAACTCCTCTGGACATAAGGAATAAAAATCCTTCCCATAATATGCTTCAATGGCATATATTCCTCCATCCACAAACGGATTTCCTGTTGGAACAAAATAACTATTCTTTCCCTTTATTCCTTCAATCATGTTTTTTCTCTATGAGTTCTATTTTGTTTTTCTGAAGCCATTCATTTATGCGAGATTTTGTCCTTTCTTCTTTAAACTTGAACCACCTTTCTCTATATTCGAGATAATCTAACAGGACATCTTTGAATCTCCTGAACGCACCCCTGCCATTCAGAGCAATCCTCAGTTTGTCTCTCAGGTTTTCATCTTTCACTGTATCGGTAAATGCCTCCATATCTCTATAACCTTCTCTGGAACTATCGGTAGGAATGGCAAGATACCTACCAGGCTCTCTTTTTATTCGTTCATAAATCTTCTCAATTTCCTCAGTATCCATCAATTCGTCACATGTATATAATATTTCTCCTGTGACAATATCGAGATAATGCTCATATCCGATGCGACAACTGTTAAAGGCATAAATTAACTCACTTAAATCAATTTCTACTTTTCTCATTTCTTCCCCCTTTATCAATTCATCGATTATTTTTTCTTCTTTTTTTTCTTCTTCCATAAATGCTTCCCAGGTTTCACCTGCTTTCATTGCCGAGATTATGAATCTTATTCCCTGATTATCCTTGGGGTTTAGTTTTAACATCATTCTGAATATCTCGAGGGCTTCATCCTTTTTATCCAGCCCCCATAGGGTAAGTCCCAATCCGTGCATTGCCCTTAAATACGGACGATTCAAAAGTTCCCCCCACTCTATTTTTTTTGGAAGTTTCCCTTCAAATTCTTCAATGGTCAATCGATACGCTTTTTTGTATAGTTTTTCCGCTTCTGTCAATTTACCTTGCTCCAGGGCTATGCACCCCAATCCGTTTATTGCATCAATATACTTTGGGTCTTTTTTTAGGACTTCCTTAAACTTCTTCTTTGCTTCAGGTATATATCCGTCATTGAGCAATTCCCATCCATCATAAAGTATTTCCCATAGTTTTCTCATCCTTAACCTCACATCTTACCACTTAATAAATTTAAACCATTTCCCATAACAAAGCAAATGGCTCTACACAACCCTACAAACAAAACCTTGTTGAAATAAAATGTGCATTTTTTTTGTTTCATCATATTTATCTATATTTCCAAATCCATATAATTAACTTTTCTACATTCATCTTTCATTCCATCATGTCTTTCTTCTCATTATTTCCACCATCCCGAAGCCTTGCGAGTTGCGGCTGCCGAGACCTGCATCGTAAGCAAATGCGAGAAATTCGGGGTGACCTTTCACCTTAAATCGACCTTTCCACCCTTTAATCACCGTTTTGTTTTTCCCCGTACCGAAATAGACGATTCTTTCATTTCCATTCCCTGAGAAAAGCGGTTTTATCATGATGTCATAATCACATTCTCTTTTGAAAAGTGCCGTCCATTTTTTCCTCAAGTTAGCGTTAATCAATCCGGTGAACTCCTCTTCATAAGGCGAATAGTAGTATGTCAATTTTTTCCCGTCTTCCTTTTGAAATGTCGAATGGACCTCTATGGGTGTCATTGCAGATACAATTGCTTCATCGGAATCGAATTTAATCGGTTTCATGACATTAATGGAATTTAACCGCATCACATTATTACCCAATCTAACCGTTTCGCTTTTGATGGAGTTTTTGGCGAGCTGTTCGAGAATCCATTCAAGCGGAGAAGAGACATAGAAACTGACATTATGCGGAAAAATGAATAACTTTTTGTCTCGCAAGTACTTCCCGTGTTCGAGAATAGATGAAAAATTAAACAGTTTGAAACTCCTTTTCTCGAACTTGTATCCGCTTTCATGTAACCAATTACTATCGACCTTATCGAGAAAATTGTATATTAAAGCCTGTATATTCGAATTAAAACCTACGGGAAGAATTACATTATCATCCGAAATCAGCTCAATTTTCAATCTCATTAGAGCCCACCGAAAACGAAGTTAAAGTGTTCGAAAATGAATGAAATGTATACAAAATCAGACATATTCATAAATTATTATATTCTTTACAATTTACAATGTCAAGGATATTTAATGATAATATGTTGAGATTTTATCATTTATGAAAATCGAAAAGCACAAAAAAGAGAAGTAGAAAGAATATTACAAACTTTCCACTTCTCCTCTCGTTATTATACGTAAAATGGATGTTAATCCACTTTAAACTTCCGTAGCTGATTTTCCCTTATGTCCGACACCAACCGTCACATTCCTGAACCTCGCGGGGGCGCATCCGTGACTCATTTCCGCTCTTTGCCCCGGTTGTCCTTTTCCGCAGTTCGGTACTCCGATCAACTGCCAATAATTTTCATTACAAATCGCATCACATGAATTCCAAAATTCCGGGGTAATACCCTGATAGTTAGCATTTCTCAACAATCTGGTTTTCTTCCCGTTTTTGATTTCCCATGCTATCTCGGTTCCGAACTGAAAATTCAGTCGTTTTTGATCTATACTCCACGACCTGTTTGTATCCATAAAAATACCGTCTTTCGTATCCTTTATCAGATCATCGAGTTCCCACGAACCGGGCATCAAGCTGAGATTCGTTATTCTTATAATCGGGATATTATCATACCCGTCCGCCCTATTACAACCTTTTGAGCGTTCTTCTCCTATAACATGAGCTAACTCCCTGTTCGTATGATAACCGTTCAAAATACCGTTTTTTACAATATGCCATCTCTGAGCCCTAACACCGTCATCATCATAACCGATTGTAGCGAGCCCTGTGGGAACCGTGGAATCGGCAACGAGATTTACTATTTCTGAACCGTATCTGAATTTATGAAGTTTCTCAGTCGTGGCGAATGATGTCCCGGCATAATTTGCCTCCATTCCAAGAACCCGGTCTAACTCCGTTGCATGGCCCACGGATTCATGAATCTGCAATCCGAGCTGTCCTGTCCCCAATATAACATCCCTCTTTCCCGGAGGGCATTCATCAGCCGTAGTAAGAGCAATCGCTTCATCTCTCACCCGTTCCGCACTATCAACCAATCTCAGCGATTCTACCATTTCATAACCGAGTGTCATATATTGTCCTCCGAAAGAGGTCGGATAACTTCTGATTTGCACATCTTCACCGATTGCCGTTGCGGAAATACCAGCCCCGCTCCTAAGCAATACCTGCTCAATAAAGCTCCCTTCCGTATTTGCAAACCATTGATGTTCTCTTATAAAATCCATGTTTCCGGTGGCAACTTTTATCCTATTATCCTTTCGCATAACCTCATCTGCAGCGTAGAGCAATTCCAATTTATCCTTGATGGGTATCGTAAACGGATCAATGAGATAAGGTGTCGTCCATTTATCCGTATACACCGGTTCGTCTGCCAATTTTACCCTTTTCCTAATCACCATGGAACTTGCTTTTCCTATCTCTACGGCTTTTTTCGTTGTTGCTTCTATGCTCTCCTTGGATAATACACTCGAAGAAGCGAATCCCCATGCTCCGTCAACAATAACCCTTACACCGAAACCGATTGATTCCGTTTTATCAAGATTCCCTATGCCGCCGTTTCTCGTTACGATACTTTCGTGATTCGTAAGTATGATTCGTATATCACAGTAATTCGCACCGAGGACTTTTGCCGTATTTAAAGCAATATCAGTATATTTTTTCATACTTCACCTCAGAATTCCGTTTTACTTGTAAATGTAAAATTATTTACCTTTAATCCGGGAACGATAAAACCTCCTCCGAAAAAAGCACTGTGAAGTATCGTTTCCTTTCCTATCATTTCTATATTGTTAAACATGTTAGGTATGCTCTCGGTAAAACGCATGTTTTTAACCGCTTTGGTCACCTTTCCGTTTTCAACAAGAAATACCCCGTCTCTGGTCATCCCCGTAATTACCATCTCCTTTGGATTTACAACATTCGTATAATGAAAATGTGTAATTAAAAGCCCCTTTTCCGTGCTCTCAATCATTTCATCAACGGATTTATCTCCGGATTTAAGAATGAGATTCATAGGCATAGGACCGTATGAATTCGGTTGTGGAAGGCTATGTCCCGTTGTCTCGGTTCCCGCTATCTTAGCCGTTTTTCTATCATATACAACATTCTTGAAAACGCCGTTTTCAATCAACGTTACTCTTTTTCTCGGCATTCCTTCAAAATCGAAAGGCAACCCCTGGGATCGTTTGTCATAGGCATCATCTACTATGGTCACATTATCACTGAAAACCCTTTGTCCCGCTTTATCGGAAAAATAACTTCTCTTTTCGATATATGGCAGGGCTCCTAAACCGAGATATGACATAAAAGATAAGAAATCGGTCACTGCCGCAGGTTCAAGAATTACAGTATATTTTCCCGGTTCAATATCTATGGGATTTTGACCGTCAATCGCTTTTTTAATTGCAACTTCCGCTACCTCTTCCGCTTTGATTTCCGCAACGTCCTTTACCATCTTCTCAGCCCATCCGGCGTTATTTCCCTTTATAGCCGTAACTGACAAATTAGCGGTAGTTCCCCTATGAAATCCGTACACTCCTTTTGAATTCATAATACAAACAGCTCCGACTCCATTGGAAAAGATACCGGCAGCTTCAAGACCTTTCTCAGCACACATCTCCGTAATTTTACGAATTGCAAGCGCCCTGTCTTTCGGGTTGAACTTAGCCGTACTTTCAAAGTATGAATTAACGGGAGCAGAATAGGTCTGTTTCTCCGGCATGGGTAGGAGATTCGGGTCCTCCTTCTGGAGGGAAGCGATTTCCATTGCATTATCCAGCATTTTTTTTAGTGATTCGTCATCACTCTTATTACCGGACACCTTTGCAACACGATTATTGTGATGAATCCTCACCGTAAGACCAATTTCATCCTTTGCCACATTTTGAGTTATTTCATTTTCTCCAAAACGGGAAAGCGCCTGTTCATTAGCAAAAATGAGAACCTCGGTTTCGTCGGCTTTGGACAATTTCAAAATCCTCTCTCCGATATCTTTAATTTGATTTTCACTGTACATAAACAACTCCTTTTATCGTTGATAAAATATAACAAATTGGAAGGATAATGTCAATATAGTTCACTATTCGGACTAATATTATCCTTTTATACCACTTTTAGCGTAACTCGATATAATCTGTTTCTGAGCGAGGAAAAATAGCAGAATAAGAGGGATTACACTAATTGTTGACGCCGCAGAGAGCAGAACATAATTTGTACTCTGTTCCTGCATAAAATAGGCAAGTCCCACCTGAATAGGTCTGATCTTATCACTGTTTGTAACGACGAGAGGCCAAATGAAACTGTTCCACGATCCGATTAAGCTGAATATGGAAATTGTAACAAGCATCGGCTTAGAGAGCGGGACAAGAATCTTCCACAGAAATTGCCAATGATTGCAACCGTCCAAAACCGCCGCTTCATACAATTCATTGGGAATACTTTTGAAGTGCTGTCTAAGTAGGAATATGTTGAAAACACTCACCGTCCACGGGATAATCAAAGCATAAAATGTATCAATCCATCCTAATTTCATTAAAACAAGATAGCCCGGAACTATGTAAACGGGCATGGGAATCATCATTATACCAAGCATGGAAATAAAGAGAATATTCCTCCCCTTGAACTGCAATTTTGCAAAGGCATAAGCCCCGAGAATGCTCGAGAAAAGAACCCCGGCTAAGGTGGTAAAGGCAATAAAAAGGGTATTTAAAATGTATCTTCCGAAATTTGCTTCTTTCCACGCTTTTGCAAAATTACTCCATACGAAATGAGACGGCCAAAGGGTCGGAGGGAATTTAATGGACTCGGCAGGTGTTTTTACAGCCGTTGTTATCATCCAATAAAACGGAACAATCATAATAACGGCACCGAGAATCAATAGTAAGTAGATAACAAATTTACTCAAATTGAAATGGATTTTATTCATAATATACCTTTTTCTCCGTCACATTTCTTTGAATAAGAGTCAATGTCAAAATTATCATAAACAAAACAAACGCCAATGCACTGGCATAACCGTATCTGATATAGGTAAATGCATTTTCATAGAGATAGTAAACCACAACATTCGTCGTTCCGAGCGGTCCTCCAGGAGGAGGTCCTGTCATCATCCATACGGGAGCAAATACCTGGAATGAAGTAATCGTTGTCATTAAAAGAACATAGAATGAAACGGGAGAAAGAAGCGGAAACGTGACATTCCAGAATGATTGCCATCTGTTGGCTCCGTCAATACGAGCGGCATCATAATAGTAATCGGGAATATTCTGCAATCCGGCAAGGAAAATAACGACATTATAACCCAATCCTTTCCAGACGCTCATAAAGACAAGGGACATAAGCGCAAGACTCGGTCCTTTAATAGGGAAATGCCCTCCGGTCATCATCTGAAAAATTCCTCTCGATTCTTCAAGCCATGTCTGTGTGGGAAGATGAAGAAAATTAAGAACAAAATTCAAAAGCCCCATTCTCGGATGATAGATCCATTTGAAAACTATGGATACCGCGATAATCGAAGTAACAACAGGTAGAAAGTAGATTGTTCTGAAAACACCGAGCCCCTTTACTTTTTGATTCAGGAGAATGGCAATAAAAAGCGCTATTACAAAATTAAGTGGCACGGAAAAGAGTGAATAGTAAAATGTGTTGCCAAGCGCGCGCCAAAATACGGCATCGTGAATTATCTTTATATAGTTTGAAAACCAGATAAACTTTGTAGGACCGGTTATGCCCCACTTGTAAAAACTGATTACAAATGCATACAATATCGGAATAAAACGAAAAACAAGTATGACCACAATTACAGGAAGCAGAAAGAGTAAAGCCACTAACCAATCTCTTCTATGCATAGAACAATAATATCATAGAGAATATATCATGTCAATAAATAATAGCGGCTGTGGGTAGACAGTCCCGCCTTCGCTAAAGTTTCAACGGACACGCAAAGAAATATTAACCGGATAGAAGAGAGATTCCGAAACAGGTTCTGAATGACATCCTCCCTGTCACCCTGGGTCCTGTGCTGAATTTATTTCAGTATCGTTTCAGGGTCTATGAGATTCCGGATCAAGTCCGGAATGACAAAGTCAAGTGAAGAATGTCCCCCTTATGTCACCCTGGGCCCTGTGCTGAATTTATTTCAGTATCGTTTCAAGGTCTATGAGATTCCGAAACAGGTTCGAAATGACTTTTTTTGGTCACATTAATTTATTATAGGGGATTATCGATAGAAAAATATATAAACGTAATTTTACCATAAACCAACAATGTTTTCTATTTCTTTCGGAATCCCCACCTTGCATTCGTTATTTCCGGAATTAAAATTCCAATCTAAAAAATAGTCGTTCTTTATCCAACTCCTTCTGAAATATACCCCTCTATTCGGAATCACCTTTATCCATCTCAAATAACTGTAACCGAAAGAAATACCACTTAAATTATTAAAGCATATAATTCCCTTCTCCTCAAGCTCAAGAGATCCGGTGACAACACTTTCCATTTCAAAAAGATCACTATTCCAGTACTGCGTGCCTTTAATCTCGATTGATAATTTCGGACCGTTATTTTCAAAATTATATCCTTTTATTATAAGCATCTCTCCCCTTAAATTTATTTGCTCCTTCAATTCGGGATTGTTAGCGGAAATTATATCATCAATACCCCATAATCTCAGTATGTCATACATCGATAAAGTCGATACATACGGCTTGCTCTTTATAAGGGGCAAAATATAATCTCGAATATAGTCCTCTATAAATTTCCTTTTGTCACTACCTGCAAGGGTAAAGCTCATTCAATCTCCTTATTTGCTTTTTAAACTGTACACTAAGCTGTTTGTATATGTGCAATTGACATACCAAAAAATAAAATCAAATTTTAACGCACTCATATTGGGATATTTAGAAAATATTAAAATAAGCTTATATTGATTATTGGTGAATTCCGTGTATCTTAAATCTTATTTTTGCAAAATAACACCGGAGAGCTTCAACTCTCCGGTACTATTTCATATTAATTCAATTAACTTCCGAATCAATAGTCATCGATTATGGGGGGCGGTGGTAAAGGATCATCACCACCACCTCCTCCCAATATAATAGGATTTACCTGATTGCTGCTTCTACTATCAAGAATTATGGGGGGCGGTGGTAAGGGGTCATCACCCTCTCCTCCTGTAAGAATTGCATTACCGTTATGAATATTGCCCGTCGAAACAGGACCTGCAACGAATCCGAAAAGGACGAGAGTGGACAGGACAAGCATTGAGATTGTTTTGAAGTAGCTCATATTACCTCCTTATTAGGTATGTGTTTGCTTGTAAAGGAGCAATAGACATACCAGAAGGCAATTATATTACATAAAGCCTAATATTGCTATACTTACAAATATCAACCATTCAACAAAAGATAAAACGGATTTTATTGCAAAATATTAATTTGCAAATATGCATAAATTATTTTACAAATTAATGTATGTTCCCGATATTAATATATTTAGCAGAGGCAATTTTGCGAATTATTTATTTTTGTAACTCCGTTTATACCTGTAAATTGTGGCTTTATCCGTATCAAGGAGTTCCGCTGCTTTTGAAATATCGCCGTTCGTAAACTTAAGTGCGGAATCAATATATTTTTTTATAAGTTCTTTTTTCATTTCCCTTAAAGGAATGAAAACATTTTCCTCATGCTTAATGTCGCCCGAAATATATTGCGGTGTTATATATTTTTCATTACAGAAAAATACACATTTATCTATCTCGTTCTTCAACTCTCTAACATTACCGGGCCAATCATACCCGTAAAGAATGCTAAATGCCTCTTTGGTAACTCCCTTTATCTTCTTATTGTATCTCTTATTGAACATATCGATGAAATAATCTATTAAAAGCCTGATATCCTCTTTTCTCTCTCTTAGCGGAGGCAATGTAATCACAAACCTGCTCAATCTGAAGAAAAGATCGCTTCTGAATTTTCCCATCTTAACGAGGTCATACAGTTCCATATTGGATGCCACTATGATTCTCGTATCAACTTTCCTGTAATTGGTCGTTCCTATCTTTTTCACCTCTTGCGTATCGAGAAATCGAAGCAACCGTGCCTGCAGGGATTCGGATGCGTTTGAAATCTCGTCAATAAACAGTGTTCCCTTTTCAGCCGCTTCGAAATGGCCTATTTTGTCCTCCTTTGCTCCGGTAAAAGATCCTTTCTTATAACCGAACAATTCGGATTCGATAAGCGATTGCGAAAGAGACGAACAATCCACAACAAGGAAATTCTTATCCTTTCTGGAGCTTAGATAATGTATATTCTTCGCTGTCACTTCCTTTCCCGTTCCGCTTTCTCCGAGAATCAAAATGGGGACATCCGATTTTGAGAATTTATCAATTTTTTCGTATACTTCCTGCATCTTTTTTGACTGCCCGACTAATACAACAGGACCGAATTTCGTCCTCAAACTCTCCTTAAGAACCCTCGACTCTTCTTTAATTCTGTTGTATTCCTGTGCATTTTCCAGGGTTTTCGCAAGTAACATCGTCAGCAAACTGAACAACTGCTTCTCATTTTCGGAAAATACTCCCGCCTTTTTTCGGCTGTCAAGGTAAAGAACACCCCAAACTTCACTATCCGAAATAACCGGAACAACAAGAATTGAATGAATTTTATTTAGTTTTATGCTTTCAAACCGTTTAAATTTGCTGTCAACAAGAGCATCGGAAACAATTATAGGTTCTTTGCCTTTGGTCGCTTTTTTTATAATCGAGCGGGAAATCTTTTTTATGTCTTCCTCGGTAGATTTATCCATATCCTTTCCCACAGGTATTAATTCTCCCGTATCGGCATCGAGGGAAATAAACATCCCCCTTTCGGCTCCCGTGAATTTTTTGGCGAGATTTATGAATGAGGATTTGAGTTTCTCCGGTTCACTTATATTTCTCATTATATTTATAAATTCGAATATTATATCACTGTAATTATACCCGAGAATATTACCCTTACTCTCGGCAATTCTCTTGTAGAGTTCTATAAGCTTGCTATCAATATCAATGGTATATTGTTTCAAGGATAAATCCTCAAAAATAATCCTCGCGTCTTCGAGCAAACCAACGAGCTTCATCAATGTAACTTTATCGTTCAATGGGTATACGGATCTTATGAAATCCGCATATCTCAATAACACCCTTGCATACAAAAATCTGTCACCGCTTTTAATCTTGTCTATTAAATCTTCAAATTTCTTCTGCATTTCGGTTTTATCGGTGACTTCCTCCGCCAAAAGAATCTTCAAAAATTCAATCTCATTTTCGTATATTTGAAGTCCCGTTTTTCTGATAATTCGGGAGGCTTTATCAATTGTAGCATTCGCCACCCTGAGCATATTTAATTCATATTTTATTTCGGCTTTAAGTATCAAAGCCGGCACCTGATATTCCGGGAGAAATGCCCTTTCCAACGAATCAATAATTGCATCGAGACGCTCCAACGAATCATCATAATTCTTATCCATATAGAAATAAATCCCATATATCAAATCAACAGGAACCTTTTCCCTCAATGACTTAACATTCTCGGCGATTCCTTCGGTTATACGAATCAGTTTGTCCATTTTCCTCCCGTTTTCTCTGTATCCGTAAATGCGGAGCATACCGAGTATATTGTCTTTTTCAAGTCCCCGTTCGTCAATTTCCATTGCCATATTGAGAGATTTATCGAAATATTCAAGGGCATTATTCCAGTATCCTTCCCTGAGCAGAATAGAGGCGAATATGTTATACAAAACGGCTATATCAAGCCTCTTTCCGAGCTTTTTAGCCTCTGCAATCGCTTTGAAATAGTACGATTTCGATTTCTCAATATTACCTATTTGTAAAAGCATTTTAGTTAGATTTACCAATATACGAAGTTTCCTGTTTACATCTATCGATTCCTCCATCAATTTCAACAATTCCTCGTAATGTTGAGCCGCCAGAATATACTGTCTCCTGTACTGAAAAATGTTTGCCATAAGGTTCATTCCGGCATAGAGATATTCTCTGTATCCCACTTTATTTGCAAATGCTACAAGTTCCTTGGCATACTCGAATGCGTTTTTATAATCACTCTCCGTCATTTCCAACACCGCAAGATTGTATAACAATTTACCTTTTAAGGTTTTATCCGCCAGATTTTTGGAAATTTTATTCGCTTCTCTGTAAATTTTTCTTGCCTTTCTCGGGTTTCCATTTTCATAATAGTACCATCCTAGATCCAACAGCACTCTAAATCGTCTATTATAAGAGAGCTTTAATTTAAGTATCTTTTTATAATTCTCTTCAATATCCTCAGTTTCTCCTTTCAATGCTCTTATCATAAGAGACGATTGCATTATTCCCACTTTCTCATCATCCGATTTTGTTTTCTTAAGAGCATTGTTCAACAATTCGCTACTTAAGTCATAATTCCCCGATTTGACCAAACTATTTGCAATCTTTATTAGTGAACCCGTACCGAGATTTTCCAATGCATATTTATCATCAAGCCTGTAAAGTTTCAAAAAGGCATCAATTACATCATTTGCTTCCCTTCTCTCTTCAGCACGTTTAATCAACTCAATAAGATAGGTTTTTGCATCAGGAGAATCTGTCGCAAGAGCATTGTACGAAAGTACCTTCAAAACGAAAATTGTTTTATTCTTATCTTTGAATAAAGAAATAATATCATTATGTATCTTATTACGCTCCTCTGTTTCCATTGAATCATATATGTAATCTCTGAGTTTATCGTTTTTAAAATAGAATTTGCCCGAACCGAAAGATATATAGCTTTTGAAATGCTTATCATTAATTATTTTGACAATCTCCGATTCTGTCAAATTCGATAGTTTTTTTAATAAATCATAACTTACGGGGAACTTGTAAACAGCTATGGTGTTCATAACTCTAAGCAGATTCTGATCAGCATGCCGTAAACTCATTTTGTACATATCAATTACGGAAGAGGGCAAAGAAATTTTCCTCACATCCGTCATGTTGTAAAGAAGATTCCCCTGTTCCTCGTTTATATCACATTGATTTATTATTTCTTTCAAATATTCAATTGCAAAGTACGGTACACCTTGACTTATTTTATATATATAATCTGCAAGAGCATTAACATTTCCTTTAACTCCGAGCATATTGGCAACAATAA
>QNBC01000048.1 GCA_003641665.1 candidate division TA06 bacterium | reverse complement strand
TGAAAAATTTAGTTTCCAGTGTGTCGGGTCTTCGGGGCGTAGTCGGTCCGGGAATAAATGTAGAAATTATTGTGAAATATGCATCGGCTTTCGGTGTTTTTTCCGGTGGCGGGAAGATAGTTATAGGCAGAGACACACGTCCAACGGGTGAGATGTTGACTTCCGCACTTATTGCATCTCTTGAAGGAGTGGGGTGTGATGTTGTTGATCTCGGTATTGTTCCAACCCCAACCGTGCTTTTCAATGTAAGAAGTTTAAATGCAAATGGAGGAATAATCGTTACAGCAAGCCATAATCCTGTCGAGTGGAATGCCCTCAAATTCGTATCAAAGAGAGGTATATTTCTAAATAAAACGGAAACGGAAAAATTTCATAGCTTGCTTGAAAAAAGCGATAAATGGGTAACATGGGATAAAATTGGGCATTATAATAGAGATGAAAATGGAATATCTCGTCACATAAAAGCGATTATAAATAATTCTACGGTTATGGCAAATAAAATTAGAGAGAGAAGATTTAGAGTTTTAATCGATACGGTAAATGGTGGAGGTTATCTGGCGGATAGTGAAATACTGAAGAGATTAGGATGTGAAGTAATTTCCATTAACGATAAACCGAATGGTATATTTCCTCGGGGACCGGAACCTATTCCCGAAAATTTGAACATGTTAAGCAAAGCTGTTATTGAAAATCGAGCTGATATCGGGTTTGCTGTGGATCCTGATGCCGATCGGCTTGCAATTGTAGATGAGAGAGGTATTCCTCTCGGAGAGGAATATACACTACCTATTGCATGTTATCATGTTTTGGCAGGAAAAAAGGGAGCTATCGTTACGAATTATTCGACAAGTAGCATGATGGATTATATTGCCGGTAAATTCGGTGTCCCTATTTATCGTACTCCGGTTGGGGAAGCAAACGTAGTTGAAGGTATTTTAAAGTATAACGCCGTTGTAGGGGGTGAAGGAAACGGAGGAGTGATATTTCCGGAGATTAATCCTACCAGAGATTCATTAACGGGTATTGCTCTTGTACTTTCATTTTTTGCCACCGAGGGTATAAAAACGAGTGAAATCAGGAAAATCATACCTGAGCGGGTACTTTTTAAAACAAAAATTTCGATAGACGAAATTGACTTTGAGAATGCGATTGACAAGTTGAAGGAGTATTTTAGTAATTCGGATATCATTGAGGAGGATGGGCTTAAAATAGTTACAAAAGATCATTGGGTACATATTAGAAAATCAGGTACCGAACCTATTGTTAGGATTATGACAGAAGGGGCAAACAAAGAAGATGCGAAATCTTTTTACAATAAAATTCACAGTTTGATTACGGAGAAATAATGTGTGGGATTGTTGCATATTTCGGAAAGAATAACGCTATTCCTCTATTGATTAACGGGTTAAAAAGGTTAGAATACAGAGGTTATGATTCTGCCGGTATAGCTTTGATTGGCGAGGGAAAGGAACTTGTTGCAATTAAGAAAAAAGGAAAAATAAAAAATCTCGAAAATGCAATTCCCGACGGATTGTTTTCCAATATTGGCATAGCGCACACAAGGTGGGCAACACATGGGGAACCAAATGACATCAATGCACATCCCCACACCGATTGTAAAGGAGAAATAGCTGTTGTTCACAACGGGATTATTGAAAATTTTAGAGCTATAAAAGATTTTCTCATAAAAAGAGGTCATATTATCAAAACGGATACGGATACGGAAGTAATCGCTCATCTTATAGAGGAAAATTATGATGGAGATTTATTAGAAGCAACGCGAATAGCGTTGAATATTGTTGAAGGAACATACGGAATTGCTGTTATATCATCGAAAGAACCGGATAAAGTTATTATCGCCAGAAACGGAAGCCCTATAGCAATAGCCCAGAACGATAACAACTATTTTGCTGCAAGTGATGCTTCTGCAATAGTTGGAAATTCCGAATCATTATACTATTTGAAAGATAAAGAGATATGTGTTATGTCTAATAATGGACTGAAAATTACAACACTTGACAATATTCCTGTCACACCGGAATTTCAAAAAATTGAATTTGATCTTTCCCGAATTGAAAAAGGTGGTTTTCCTCATTTTATGTTGAAGGAAATTTACGAACAACCGGAAGTTATTATGAACACAATAAGGGGAAGGATAGATACGGAAAACGGCGATGTCAGATTGAACGGATTGAAAGATTATCAGGAATGGTTCAGGAGAGATGTTAACAGAATAATCTTCACAGCTTGCGGAACATCCTGGCATGCATCTCTAATTGCCGAGTATTTCATTGAAAAATTAGCCGGCATACCTGTGGAAGTTGAGTATGCTTCCGAATTCAGGTATAGAAACCCTATTATTGATAAACATACGGCTGTATTTGTCATAACACAATCCGGTGAAACAGCCGATACGCTTGCCGCTCTAAGAGAGGCTAAAAAAAGAGGAGCAAATGTATTCGGGATATGCAATGTCGTTGGGAGTACAATTGCAAGGGAAACCGATGCGGGAATATACGTTCATGCGGGACCTGAGATCGGGGTGGCATCCACAAAAGCATTTACGGCTCAAATTGTCGGAGCATTGCTTATTGCCGTGTATCTCGGGAGAATGAGAAATTTAAGTTACGAAGATGGGAAAAATATAATAGAAAATCTGTTAAAAATACCCGGTAAAGTGGAAAAGTTATTGAAGGAGCATGAAAAAATAGAGGAAATTGTTAAAAAATTTAAGAATAACAAGAACTTTTTGTATCTTGGCAGAGGATTTAATTTTCCTATCGCCCTTGAAGGTGCTTTGAAAATGAAAGAGATATCGTATATTCATGCTGAAGGATATCCTGCCGCTGAAATGAAACACGGTCCCATTGCATTAATCGATGAAAATATGCCTGTTATATTTATTGCAACAAAAGATAGCATATACGAGAAGGTGATTAACAATATAGAGGAGGTGAAAGCTCGAAAAGGAAAGGTTATTGCAATAGGAACGAAGGGAGACAGGAAATTAGCTCAGTTGGCGGATTATGTGATATATATTCCCGAAACGATAGATGTGCTGACACCTATCTTAACCGTAATTCCTTTACAGCTTATGGCTTATTATGCAGCTGTATTAAACGGGTGTAATGTTGATCAACCGAGAAATCTTGCTAAAAGCGTTACTGTTGAGTAATCTCGTAGTGGTATCTCTCTTTGGCGAGAGCTATCAAAAATTGTATGACAGATTTATTTTAAATCAATCCAGGTTCAAGAATGTAATTGGAGAATACTCCTTCAATGAATTTGTGGACGGTTACAATTTCACTAAAAAAAATTTTGTTATTTGCGGAAAGAATTTTGTAAAGATAAATACCATCAGGGGAAAAGATACTATCAATTACGAGAGGATAGGAGATAAATCGTTTATATTTACGAATGATAAAAAAATTCCGATTCAAAATAGAGTATCGCATTGGACGGATATCAAATTGCCGGACACAGGCAAAATTGTGGGAGAGGCAATGTTATTCAATGTCATGTGCTACCATGTATTATCAAATTATGTTGAATTGTGGATAAGCAAAGAGGATGATATCCCTTTAATGATTATCTACAAGGGGAAAACGAAAGTAAAAGTCGTTATTTCATCGTATATAGAAATTGGAAAAGGAATGCTGTTCCCCGCAGAGTGTACGATTTTTATAAACGGTAGATTTTTCAGCAGAAATTCCATCAGGAATTTTAAATATACGGGAGGTTGATATGAAAAAGAGAATTATTGCACTAATTTTGCTTGTCATTTCGGTTGTAATTTTATTGATTGGTGCGAAGTACGGACAAATTGCCGAATCAGCGAACAAGGGAAATCTCATATGTCTTGATTGTATCGGCATAGCTTAGGAGGGAGTATGAAAAAGTTTTTTAAAGCAAAGAATTTTCCCGTAATGAGAAGATGGTCTCAAATATTTTCATTTTTTCTCATAGACGGTTATTGGCGAGTAATTAAAAATCCGACTTTTTACCAAGGACCGTTGAAAGGGATAACATTACCGGTTATGAATTGCTATTCCTGTCCTTTGTCGTATACTTCCTGTCCCATAGGATTATTACAGCACTTTCTTGAATTACGATTGATTCCTTATTATGTCCTTGGGGTTGTTTCTTCCATAGGAGCGATATTCGGAAGAGCAACATGCGGTTGGATTTGCCCGTTTGGATTACTGCAGGATCTCGCATATAAAATCCCGACGAGAAAATTTAGAATCCCGCATTTTTTGTATTATATGAAGTATGTGTTTTTACTGATTACCATAATTCTTGCGACATGGTTGGTTTCTCCGGTATTTTGTAAATATTTTTGCCCTGTTGGAACATTTGAAGCCGGTATTCCACAAATCCTATGGACCCCGGAGTATAAACAGCTTTTGACATGGATATTCTGGACAAAGCTAAGTGTAATGTTTCTGTTTCTCGGGTTGTTTATTTTTACAAAGAGACCGTTTTGTACCACAAGTTGCCCCATGGGTGCCATTCTTGGTCCGTTCAATAAAATCAGTTTATTACAGATGAATGTGAATGAATACAAATGTGTGGAATGTGATCTGTGCAGAACTGTTTGCCCCATGGACATTTCAATTTGGAAAAATCCCACTGATATGGATTGCATAAGATGTGGAAAATGTGTTGCGGCTTGTCCTACGGGGGCAATTACCATGTCGTTTAAAAATGTTAAAGCTGAAAATAAGGTAGATACAAAACCTATTTTTGATGGGAAGATTTAAGTATACGTCTGATTTTATTTAGACGTTCTTTAAGAGTTTTCTCAAAACCGTTATCACTCGGTTTGTAGATTTCTTTTGATTTGATGTTCTCGGGCATGTAATTCTGTTTAATTATGTGCCCGATGTAGTCATGCGGATATTTATAGAGAGAATTACCCCCTTTCAAATTCACCAATTGTTTGGGTACGTTTTCATCGGGATACTCTTCCAACAATTTTTTAACATTTTGAATTGCCGTTGATATTGAATTACTCTTCGGAGCCAAAGACAAATATATAACCGCATGAGTTAGAAAATATTCCCCTTCGGGATAACCGACATGTTCGAAGCTATACAGTAAAGAGGAAATTAACTGTATGGCTTCAGGATCAGCGTTTCCTATATCTTCGGAAGCCAAAATTAGCAGTCTTCGGAAAATGAAAAGCGGGTCTTCACCGTATTTTAATAATCGAAAAAGCCAATATAAACTGGCATCAACATCACTTCCGCGAATACTCTTAATCAAAGCACTTATCGTGTTGTAATGTTCTTTACCTTTCTTGCTGAAATATGGGATAACCTCATTGAGAATTTTATCCAAATCTCCTTTCTCACCTTTGTAATTCAGATAATAATCAAGATATGAAATTGCAAGTCTCCCGTCTCCGTTGGAATTATCAGCGATTTTTTGTAATATGTTTCTCTCTACGGATTTCCCCAGTTTCTTAACGATATTGGCGAGTATGGTATAAATATTCTCGGGGCTTAAAGGAGAAAATCGATACAGCTTTATACGGGAAATTATAGCGTTATTAAGAGAGTAAGACGGATTTTCGGTTGTAGTCCCTATCAAAATTACGGAGCCGTTCTCGATATACGGTAAGAATGCATCCTGCTGTACCTTACTAAAACGGTGGATTTCATCCATAAAAACGATTGTTTGCTGTCCCGTGCTATTGAAAATCTCCTGTGAAGATTTAAATATTGGTCTTAATTCCTGGAGGTTAGTGACAGTAGCATTAAGATGATAATATCTGCGTTTGGTCTTTGATTTTATTATGCGAATTATCGATGTTTTGCCTGTTCCGGGGGGACCATGGAGAATAAACGAAAAGAGTTTATCCTCAACGATTGCCTTGAAAAGGGGAGATTTAGGATTAATTATGT
The DNA here is from genome assembly GCA_003641665.1 of candidate division TA06 bacterium. Taxonomy (GTDB): domain Bacteria; phylum Hydrothermota; class 32-111; order QNBC01; family QNBC01; genus QNBC01. Next base: position 6,457 of record QNBC01000048.1, on the reverse strand, counting down.
GTGATTGTCCTATAAACTCATCGATTGTTTTAGGATTCATTTTGTAAGCCAGTGGCTCGTTATCGTTTTTCACTTGTTCAAATAGATTCATACAAATTAAAAAAGGGGGTGCCCTTATCTGCACCCCCTGATAAATTGCTAATTAAATCAGATATTGACGTTAAAACTTGTGTAGAAGTTATCGTCGGAGATACCTAAGTGAGGATTTCCTGTTTCTCCTCCGATTCCATTACCGTTTCCATCCAATTCCCAACCGTGCGAGCTCTTTACATTATAAGTAATTAGAAGTTCATATACACCACTTGTGTTGGCATTTGTCAGGCTAAGATAAATCGATTTTTTATCATTACCCACTCTGAGATTGTAGGGAATTACCAAATTGTTGGGATCGATCAATCTTACTCTGTCCGGTGTGAATGATGTTACATCAACGGTGTCGGAGAAAACGATTTTGACCTCGTTAGCTACTTGTGACACAGATGAGACCTGAAACGGAGTGGCATTATGATCGGAGTTTCCTGTTGTCATAAATTTCCAACTCATGTCAGGCACATTTGCCTCATATGTGTAGTCACCCCAAACGAGAGGGAGATTGTTTACCGTATCTGTTATCTGACTTGTTTTTAACGTCACTTTGTAAACAGCTGCAAAATCAAGGGAATCCTTTGGTCTGATTGTCAAATAAGAACTTCCTTTTGCCAAAATGGAACATGTTACCGTGTTTCCGCCTTCTTTAATTAATTCTATGTTATCCAAATTTAAGAGTGATGTATCTATCGGGTTTCCCGAAAATGTTAATGAAATTGTCGTGAGCAAAGAATTGTTGTTTCCCGTTGGATAGTAGCTTGATACGAAAGAGGGATCCGTATCGAACATATCGGAATTTCCGCTTCCCGTATAAAATTCCATAATAACATTATCGTAAGGGGCGGCGTCGACTTTACCGTTACCGTTGCCGTCGATTTGTCCGTTTCCGATAGTTCTTATTCCGGTTGTGAGTGTTACTTTGTATGCGGCATTATCTGAAAATGTTCCGCTAATGATAATTTGCTTAAGGTCTTTATCATATGAAATGTTAAGATTTGTGATAGATGCTCCCGAAGTAATCGGTTCAACAAGAATATTTGTTGCATTAACAGTCGTGGGGTCAATATCACCACCTGTAAGTCCATAGAATTTAACTTTGATTTCTCCATCGACATCATTTGTGGAATCGACCAAATCCTGAATCTCGCCGAAATTTGCTGGCGTGGTGGATGGTGTCACTATCAGATATGAGGCTTCGGTTCCGTAATATGCAGTGTTAGGGGAGAGAGAGCTTGCCGGTTTTGCACATCCGGCAAAAATCAGTCCCAGTACTACAATAGTTAATGGTATTACATAAAGAATTTTTTTCATATCACTCCTCCTTTAAAAATTGATTACAGCTTGCAATTTCCAGAGTGTTAAATTAATTAGATTAGGTGCAAATCCCATTATTTCTAATGTAAGATTTTTATTGGGAGAATATGCCAGGCTGTAATTATATGTTGTTGTTGAGGTCCTTGAGACGGTGTTTGTAACTGTTCCGTCGTTAATGTTATTAGGAGAAGGAATTATACTATTGGCAACCGTGCCGTCACCGTAGACCGTATGTACGTTAATCGGTGTAATACTGTCAATCGCGACGGTGTTAGTGGAATTTTGTACTTTGTATGTATAATTAGCACCTATTCTCGCTTTGAACATCTTATTGAGGTTAAAGACTATGGCTACAGGTAAGCTCAACATATAGTTGCTTGCTACCGTTTCATTGGAGCTTAAAGCGGAGTATGTTGCCGTGCTCACATAATCCATTCCTGTTTGAATTCCGTCACCATCATCGAAAGTATCAACTGCTGTGTAGTTATAATTATTGTGCTCTATGTTACTTACTGTTTTGTTATTGAATCCGATACCAATACCGAAATTGAAATTGTCATTCATCTTGATAATAGCCTTTGAATTGATATGTATGGCTTTTTGATTCTTGGAACCCGAAATCATACCTGTTTCGGTCGTATCTTGTCCGTCATAATATGTTCCGTTTGCCATTGTATGTTCAGTGTACGAATTGAAATATCTGTATCCCGTTGAACTGTCTGCAATGGTTCCTCCGAAAGCTGAATATCCGAGATCTATTTGCGATTTAATGTTTTTGTTTATCATGTAATACGTTATAAATGTGAATGAATAACCGAGTCCGGATATTTTCATGTTTTTATAAAGACTGTCGGTTTCGACGCTTATATCGGTAAAGCCTTGATTCCATGGCGATTGATCAATATTGTCGCTATATGATGCGTTTGTCACGGGTTTCAGTGTTGAATAACCGACTTTGGCAATCAAACCGACTTTCAGTTTATCGGAAAGTTTATCAAAACCGCCAAACAAAAGCCTGTGGTGGCTGTCATTATTCCATATCGTATCCGTTGCAAATTGGTCTTCCGTGTAAATTAAATCGCCGCTTACAAGATTGGAATCTCTCTCGGTGTTTGTGTAATTGCCGAAATTTGCGTATAGGGGGTCAATTGTAGGCATTGAAAATCCGTTATTTTTAACATATTCGTAAAGCAATCCGATGTTTATATTGTCCATCTGTTTTCCAAAACCCAAGTATGCTGTTTTGTTCTGATTAGAAATATTGCTGTATGTATTGTTTTGGTAGAAATTGGTCTGATCATAATATCCGTTATTGTCATTATCGTAGTAAGTTTTACTCGTGTTATTTACTTCATTGATATTCTCGTTACGATTTGTGCTATAAAGAAATACAGGAGAAATACTTTTTACATCGAATTTTGTTCCTATAGCATAGTCTCCAAGACCGATGCCCGTAAACTGAGCTTCGTTGCCGTTGATTAAATTTGATAAATTTGTGTAGAGTCTATTTCCATCAATAAAGGTTATTTTACCGGGGTTGATCATGTAATCGAGATCATCGGTAAATAATCCGTAAGTACTGATTGATGAAAATGAATTCGGTGCAATGTTGTCGAAATAGGGGAGATAGTTATTGAGCATATAGCTCTGCCCGTCATTCAGAGCAGCGAAGACGGATGTTGACACCAATGTCAACATTAGAATTGCGATTAGCGTTTTCTTCATAAAGCCTCCTTTTATAAGTTTAAGATAATTTTATAACATAGTACTAGATTTGTCAAATCGTGTCAACGAGTCATCATGGGTTTCAACCATATTTTTCTGTTTCTCGGACCGTCAAATTCCGTGAGAAAAATTCCTTGCCACCTACCGAGTTTTACAGAACCGTTTTCCACAATAACCGTTATTCTGTTTCCTATAATACTGGTTTTTATATGTGCATCGGAATTTCCCTCTATATGCTTGTATTCGTCATTTTTAGGGATCAACTCTTTCAGTTTGCGTATCATATCATTTTTCACATCGGGATCGGCATGCTCATTTATCGTAAGACCGCATGTTGTATGGGGAGAATAGATTAGTAATATACAATTGTCTAATCTGTTATTTCTCACATAAGTATCGATTATTCCCGTAATGTCAATAAATTCTTCTCTTTTATTAGTTTTGATATCGATTATATCCATTAGAACAAACCGCTTATTTTCCCGTTATCGTCTATGTCAATTATTTCTGCGGAAGGTTTCTTAGGTAATCCGGGCATAAGCATGATTTCGCCTGCAATAGGAACGATAAAACCTGCCCCGCTTGAAATATTAATTTTGTTTATATTCAGCATGAACGGTTCCGGTTTACCTTTTTTATTCGGGTTATCGGATATTGACATTTGAGTTTTTGCAATACAGATGGGAAGTTTACAAAATTCCATGTCTTGTAGTCTTGCGAGAGTTCTTTTTACATGTCGTGCATAAATCACACCTGCAGCTCCATAGACATTTTTAGCGACGGACTCGATTTTTTCCGGGATTGACATTTCATTTGTATAATGACGTTTAAATTTTCCATCCGAATCATCGGCTACTTTTGCAACAACTGATGCAAGCTCCATAGCTCCTTTGGAACCGTCTTTATGAGCTGTGGAAAATGCAAAATCGACATCGATATCGTTCAAAAGCGATTTAACGAGTTCCAATTCTTCTTTGGTGTCGTTGTCAAAAACATTAACGGCAACAACAGGTTTTATACCGAAATTTCTTATATTATTGATATGATGTTTGACGTTTTCAAATCCGGTTTTGATATCGTCATTACCGTGAAATTTCATTGCCCTTACTGTTACGACAAGAACAGCGGCATTAATCGGAAAATTATGATATCGTGTTACAAGGTCTACAAATTTTTCAAATCCGAGATCCGAGCCGAAACCGGTTTCCACCACTGTGTAATCGGATAATTTATTTGCCATATAAGTGGCAAGTATACTGTTTGTTCCGTGTGCAATGTTAGCGAAAGGTCCCGTGTGTATGATTGCCGGAGTATGTTCTATTGTTTGAACGAGATTAGGCATTAGGGCATCTTTTAATATTGTGGCGATTGCACCGGATATATGCATGTCTCTTGCTAATACAGGTTTTTTATCCGTTGTAAAACCGAGCAATATTTTATCCGTTCTCTCCTTTACCTCGGAAATTGATTTTGATAGAGAAAGAATCGCCATAATTTCGGAAGCCGCTGAAATTATGAATCCCTCTTCACGCGGATAACCGTTTGATCTACCACCGAGCCCCACAACCACATGCCTTAACGCTCTTTCATTCATGTCCATGGCTCGTTTCCAATATATATTTCTCGTATCGAGATTCAAATCGTTACCGTTATGAAGATGATTGTCCAAAACAGCTGAAATCAGATTGTTTGCCGTGGTTATTGCATGAATATCACCTGTGAAGTGAAGATTAATGTCCTCCATCGGAAGAACTTGAGAATATCCTCCGCCTGCCGCTCCTCCCTTGATCCCGAAAACGGGACCTAACGACGGTTCCCTTAGCGTTACAACAGAGCTTTTTCCCATTTTATTTAAAGCCATCGATGTTGCAATGGAAATCATTGTTTTTCCTTCTCCGAATTTGGTTGGTGTCATAGCAGTTACAACAACCACTTTTCCTTCTTTGTTGTCCTTTAGAGAATTAATAAAAGAGAGGGGTATTTTAGCCTTATACTTACCACACTGGTAAATTGTGTCATTAGAAATACCTAAATTTCCCGCTATTTCCGTTATAGGTAATAAACGGGTGCTTTCCGCAATTTCTACATCAGATTTCATGGATAACTCCTTTTTTTGGTGCCGAGGACGAGACTTGAACTCGTACGGGAAAATTTCCCACTAGCCCCTCAAGCTAGCGCGTCTGCCAATTCCGCCACCCCGGCAAAGACTATGAGAATATATAATAAAACATAAGAGTTGTCAAGATTTAATTCCATTGTTATTCAATTTCGCGTTGTGTTATATTTATAACAAATTATTTTTTTGCTTCTGAAAAAGGGTGAAATTTATGATATTTTATGATAGATTTTATAGAAAGCGAGAGAAAAGAATATAACTGCCGAATTTTTTAGCAAGAAGATATATTGCCACACATTTAATTAAGAGAGTTTTTCTTTAATGTAAAATAGAGGAATATTATTTACCTGATTTGATATGCCTATACATGTCCGCCGAAAATTTAGTGCAGGCATACCTATCTACCGCATATTATCTGATTTACTTGACAACTCCATTCGATTTCAATATAATTGAATGTAATCTTACAATAAGGAGGTTGTATGCGTAAGTTTCTGATTTTTATAGCTTTAATATTATTTAGCGGTTTTTTGTTCGGGGAGTATATCAGTTTTGACAATAAATCGTCAGAGCCGTATTCTATGCGTGTTATTTCTCAATCTGAGAACGAGGTTGTTGTCGAATACGATCTGAAGGGACTAATTGCAAATGATGTTGTTATTGATGGTAAAAAGTACACGAAATTTGATATTCCCGGTGCTGTGAATTATCTTAAGAAAGGAATGCCGGAATTGCCGCATATAAATAAAAATATTATAATCGGAGATATGGGACGGGTTAATTTAAAGGTCATATCTCAAAAAACGGAAACAATGCAGTTTGCCCCACCTGTTCCTTCAAAAGGAAATCTCTATAGAAATGTTGATCCTAATAAAGTAAAATATCAATTTTCGAAAGAATATTTTGTAAAAAGTTTTCCTTCAAAAGAAATAGAAATATCAGAGCCGTTTATAATGAGGGATTTCAGAGGAGTGAATGTTGCTATAAATCCGGTCATTTATGATCCTGTTAAAGGGGAATATACAATTATAAAAAATATAAGGTTTGCTATAAGCACTACCTCATTACCGGGTAATAATGAACTGAAAAGAGAATCTTTTGTTAAAAAGATCGATAAAGATTTTGATAATATTTACAGAACGAATTTTTTGAATTACAGAGATGTTGAATTTAGATATCCTGCTGTTAAAGAGCAGGGGAAAATGTTAATTATTG
>QNBC01000047.1 GCA_003641665.1 candidate division TA06 bacterium | reverse complement strand
TGACTGTCTATATCTACTCCAAATATATTATTGATAAGTATTCTCTGTTTTTCCGCCACAGTTATTTGGTAACTACCACTGCTTGTCTGTATAATTTTCCCCCTCTGTAAGGATTTTTCGAGATTTTCCTGCTTTGAATACCAATACAGATGGTAATTCAACAAATATTGATAAGCCCCAAGCAGAAAACTCCCGGAACCACAAGCGGGATCAAGTATTTTAATCTTCTCAATCTGCTTCGGTGTTTTTCCCTTTATTGCCTCTCCAACAGTATTTTTCACAATGTAGTCAACAATATATTTCGGAGTGTAATATACTCCACCCGCCTTTTTTACTTCCGGTTTATCATCAATCTTTACGCGATGATGCGCTGTTAGTCTTATTGTTTTACCGAGAAACTGCTCATATATATTTCCAAGTATTTCTACATCCAATACAGAAAATTCATAAGGCGATTCCGGATAATAAACAGATTTAATAATTTCTTTTATTATATTATCATCTACCGTTATTTCAGGTGTAATGTTATCACTCTCAAAGTTAAAAAGACCACTATCATACCTTTCATCAGCATGTCTAAAAATCTCCATTAATCTTCCATAAACATTGGTTCCATTTTGTAAAACTTGTAACTTTCCATAGTCTTCAATTTGCCTATCCTCCGCTATCCTTAGAAATATGATTCTATCAATGATTTTCTGAACAGCATAGTTGAGTTCATAAAGGGACAAATTAGAATTGCGAAGAGCAATATTCCTTGCAAGTTTTTCTCTCCATTTATCAATGAGCTTCAAGAATTCTTTATCTACCTCCGATGTTCCTTTTTTATTCTTTTTTGATTCTACATATCGGTCGAAACTACCTTTGAGAATCGCATCCTTGGAAAATGTATCGTATATAAAATCAAATTTTTTCGCGTAATCTGTGTATTTACAATAGAATATACGGGCAACGGAAGGATTATCATTCGGATGAGGTTTAATACGGGTATCATATACGGAAAATTCTTCGAAATCCGTTAGAATGGAAAGAGGGAGTTTTGCTGTGTATGCATATCTTCTTAACTGGTATGCAGGAGACATTGCTCTTTTAATATCAATAGAGGGCTTTTTCGCCTCCACAAAGAACTTTCTAATCCCTCCAATGCGGAAGGAATAATCAGGTGCTTTTTGTTTCCCAACAATAACAATCTTATCTTCTCTTACAACCTCTCTATATTGTTCTGCATAACCATTTCTATTAGCGACATCCCATCCAAGCGATTCAAAGAACGGATCTATAAAATCTACCCTGGTATTTGCCTCATCATAAGTAGATTTTTTGTATTGATCAATATTCTGTTTAAATCTGTCTACCAATTCTCTTATTTTGCCTAAAGCATCCTTTTTCTCTTGACTTTTCATAATAAACAACAAAAATATAATCCCAAAAAGCCAATTTCAATTTTGAGAAATTCCCGAAAAGTTGAGGGTTGATATAGAAGGCTTATCGAACTGTCAAATACTGAACTAATCGGATAATTGATTTTACTATTCATATTATTTAATTTTTAATACATCAAGCACAAGTGGAGGAAGTCCCATACGATTGGTCATTTCATGAACAAATTGTCTGAAATATGGCCATGTGTGAAGTAAAAGATTTGTTTGAGAAAATATCTTAAAGATATCGTCTGTAATGGGAATATCTGATTTATAAATAATTTGATATTTTACTTTTATTTTGAAACCCGGGCTTGCCTCCCCATTTTTTATACCCTTTAATGTATATTCATGAATCACTTTAAATATATTTCCTTCCGTCTTAATGTATTTTTTCCTTTGGTTCAATTCTAAATTGGCAGGGGGTAAAAACTTTTCATCTACACTTGTTCCAGAAGAGAGTATCCTGATATTTAACAGTTTGAGTCCATCTATAAAATTTTTATATTTTATGGAGTTTATTTTCTCCTTTTTCATCATGCAACTCCTACTTCATTTGATGTTTTAAAATTATTTGAAATAATATTTGAGGTATTCAATCTATATGGGTCTTTCCGTAAATAAATATTTTCTACATTCCATGTAGAGCTTTCAATTTCTTGTTTTATTTCTTTCATAACACTTTTCTCCGAAAGTAAAGATACAACTAGTTGGTTTAAACTCACACCTTCCCTTTCCGCAAGATTTGCCAGTCTTCTGTGAAGGGATCTGGGCATTCTCACTAAAAACTTTCCGCTATACTTTTCCATCTCTTTTGGCTGAGGAATTTCAAGTCCTTCTTCAATTGAAACTGTAAGCCAACTCTCTTTTGCCTCTTCTATATTTCTCATCACTTCTTCTATTGTATCGCCTTGAGTCATACATCCGGAAAGTTCTTCCACTTCCGCAAAATATCCCCCCGCCTCTTCCGGAGTGATTCTTATGGAATAGGGAAGTTCCATATAATGTTTAAGCAATTCTTTTTTATTTTTTATGTTTTTCATACCAGTCCTCCAGGTTTAGTTCATCTATTATCTTTTTTATATATCCTCTTTTAACCTTGTTTTTATGTTTTACTATAGTAATAGGCATATGACCTTTCCTATAATAAGTAAAATGACTACCAACTACATTTTTACGTGTCCATCCAAAATATTCTAGCACCCTTACCATATCTTCAAACTTCATTTCCGGTGGTAACTGAAACATATTTTCCACAACTTTTAATATCTTTGCCAAGCTTTACCACCTTTTACACCTAAATAATCCATCATAGTAATACTATATATAGTATCATTCTGAATTTTTGTCAAGTATTATTTGCATACTCTTGACAAAGCTCTGATAATATGCAATATTTTTATAGAAGGAGGTCTATATGAAAAAATTTCTATTAATGGTTTTATTAAGCGTCTTTATTCTATCGTCATGTTCACTTCTCAATCTTTCTTCAGTCCCTCAAACAGCGGTTATTACCGTATCGGGTGTTGAGAGTGGAGAAACAACTACAAACAGAGTTATTTCCGTAAGTGGTACGGTTCACAACCCCGACAATTCTGCAACGACATTTTCCGGTTATGTTATACTCATATTAAATTCGACACAATACGATATGAGTGTATCTTCCGTAGGAGATAATGAGTATTCATTTAGTCACGATGTTGTTATTGTTAACGGAAGAAACGAGTTGCAGATCAAGGTATACAACAGTGATAGTGTTCTCGTAGAAGAAAGCCCCGTCTATGTGATTATCGGTAATCTTCCCACATATCCATTCAGGGTGGAGCTTACATGGGACACTGATGACAATGATGTTGATTTACATGCATATTATATACCTCAGGGTGATACGACTCCGTCACAACATTGTTGGTATGCGGATAAATCGGGAATAACCGACGCATTTTTGGATGTTGATGATGTAAATGGTTACGGACCCGAGAACTTTACCATAGTTACGGAACATCCGGGTACATACCGGATGGCTCTTAGATATTTTAGTTCACACGGAGTAACAAGCGATGTGACATGTACGGTAAGGATCTACAAAAATGAAAATCTTGTGAGTACACAGACACATGTATTTATCGAATCACAAGCCAATGGAGACGATGCTACGAACGATTGGTATTTTTACGATTATACCGTTCAATAGGCAATTGCATAAAAATAAAAAAAGGGAGCATAGAGCTCCCTTTTTTTATTTAGAATATACCGAGAAATTTCTTCTTCTTTAATAAAACCTTGTAATACTTTGGATGTGATAGCTTCATGATTTTACCATAAAAGGTTTTATAATCCAATTTTTTTACAATTCCATATTTTTTAATGACTTCATCTTTTACTATCAATTCCCCTTTCCCCATCTGAACCGTCCTATGTACATCAAAAACATCTCCCTTTAAATTGACATCCGGTGGAATAATTACTGATTTTAAAGAAACAGGATAATTTATTTTAATATCATAAAGAATATCATCATTCACAGACGAAACAAATGGATATTGCCTTTTTTGCGGCGGCTTATTCAATCTAAAGGGGATCAAATAAGAGGGAATATCAAAATAAACAAAACTCCCCTCTTTCATAGCGAAATTCGTATAACTGTACTTGTAAGAAATTTTTACGGGATAAGAAAGGTCTATCGACAGACTCTCACTTATGGGAACTACATTTTCCGAAATATTGCCTAATATTTTCTGATAATCCTGCATCTTTTGTACAGGGGTCATATATTTGTATTTACTTCTCATCTTTACGGCTTCATTTCCCCAATAAGTGTGCTGTTCCGAAATCTTCGCAGTACCGTTTTTTGAAATTCCGATCGTATAATTGACCATTTCCCTGTTTTGAAATTTCTCTTTATTTATAATCGGGGTAAACTTTACCTCTCCCGGCTTAATCGCCATACCTATTCTGTTCTCATCACCTGTATATCCTATGGGATAAAATTCATTGGATGGATCGACGTAATACTCCTTTCCATTGATTTTTACCATTGCTATGATCTTCGTAAAATCCTTCGTCTGAACAAATTCTTTTTCATTATCCCAATACAGGAGTTCCGGTCCTACTGCAACCGGGTAACCGTCTAAACCTTCTGCTTTCATCATACTGAGAAAAAGAGCAATGCGATCAAAGGATGCTGCATAACCACTTGATATAATCTCATCAACCGGACTTATGGTAAAATCTTCAAGACTTTTTACATTTTTGTTTGCGATTCTACGTGCTATGTATTCGGCTGTTTTCTCTACTTTTTTCATTCCGTCATCATCTTTGGAAACAATATTATTGACCAATGATTTCACTTTCGGTGTAATTGTAATATTTTCATTGTATTGCTCGAGAAGATTATCTTTAAATTGATTCCATCCACTATAAATCGAATAGTAAAGAGTAGGCACTATAAGATCTCTCTCCGGCATATTGCCTTCTTTAATTATCTGAGGAAGTTCCTTGGCATCCCAGGTTAAAACCCTTTTGTTCCCTACAATTTTATCACTAAATTTAACTCCCTTAACTTTATTGAATTTGATATTCATGGATCTGGGAAGGATTATCTCGTAATGCATCTTAAAAATCGGCTCTTTATACCCGAAAAACACTTTCTCAGAGAAGGGGTGTTTACGATCATTACCAATTGAATAAGTCAGATCCACAATGTTACCTTCTTCTACATTGGAAAATGCAACAACTTCCATTTTGTGAACCGCATAATCCATAAAACCCGCCTCATTCGGAGCGTCAAGAATTCTTATGGCATTCTTATCCGTAGGAATTATTTTATACTTGTTATTCACTTTTTTAGCGGTAATCGATCTGTCAATACTAACATCTTCATATCTTCCGTCAAAGTAGATCCTCTTTTCCGAACTTTCCTTTTTCCCTTTGTAATTTAAGACCTTCGTAACAACCCTTCTCGTTTTCCTATAGCTCATATCTTTGCTGATAACTATTTTTGTGTAATCATATAAAACAATCGCCGAAGAATTGGGATATTTTGAAAGATCTATCGATGAGTTGTAAATTTCTCTATCCTTCTTAGAAACTGAAGCATTCAAGGATATAAAGGCAAATATTGCGATGCAAAATAGCCAAATAGTGTTTTTTGCTTTCATCATTCAACTCCTTTATTTCTCTATAATAATATATTTTTTAGCGTAGTTTTCTTCATCTCTCAGATGTTTCTTAAGATTTTTATATTCCTGTGGTGAATACTCAAGTTTATTAAGTGCCGAATATTTATCTGCGGTTATTTTATTCTCAGATGTTTTAAAATCCACTTTATAGGTATAACCGTCACTTTCGATATTTATACGCTTGGGTATGTACAACACCTTCATTTTATTACCGCTTTCGTCCCTGAATGTGATATGCTCGGTAATGGATGCTGTAAAATTAATCTTAAGCGGATAGTGCCTCTCCCTCAAACTTATATCACCAAGCGCCCATTTAAAAAGCCCTATGTTATTGCCTAAGAAAGGTAACTGAAACATTTTTATAGTCTTGTCGCCTATTGTCGGACTATTAATAACATATTCCACTTTAATCCTCAAATGTTCTCTCGAACCCAAAAGATTTTTAGGCAATATTTCAAAGGTGTCAATCTTTGAATCCTCTGCTATTCTTTTAATCACTGAATTGATGAATTCCTCTCTTCTGTTTTTATTCAATCGAACGAAATACCCTCTGAATATGTTATCATTAATCCCATAAAATGTTATTGTGCTTTTACAATAAAATTTCCCGTTTTTGTATTCAACATTCGTTTTTATATTCATATTGTTTTCTTTTGCAGGAATAAAGGGACTTGTTTTCAGAGTATCACCGTCTTTTGTACACAACAGATAACTCATATTCGCTTCGTATTGAGGGAACAGTGTGTTTCCCGTTTCATCAGTGGGATCTATGAGTATATCTTTTCCGTTTTTTAATGTTGCCCCCGCAATTGCATGGTTAAAAAATGTCATGGGAACGTCCTTATCCAATTTCGGACCCCCTGAAAATAAAACGACATTTGCATTGACACCGGCGTATCTAAGCATTGCCACGATAAGTGCCGCTTTATCTCTGCAAACACCGGTTCCGGTTTCAAATGTGTAAATTGCGTCATGCGGTTCAAGACCGGGTTTATTCTTTTCCGTCGTTACTCCCATATATCTAACATTCCTTGATACATAGAAGAATATAGCCTTTATTTTGGACATTTCATCCTTTTTCCCTGCAATCAATTCGTCCACTTTATTTTTTATATCTTGATTAATGGCAAGATGCGGTTGTACAAGTTCATAATACCATCTTGATATTTCTCTCCAATCACTCATTGTGGAAACCAACATGCGCATCGCTACACGGCGGATTGCAGGCATTGAAGGTTCCGGAATTATTTGAGGAACATCATTTACCTCAAATGTGTAAATTATGGAACTATCCGTTACTACGGTGGAAGTGTCGTAATGAGATTTTATCCCGTCAAGAACCTCGAACTTCTTTAACGGGACACTCCTGGGAGCAGTCAGTACATACTTCATATGGAGATACGGATATTTATACTGTCCGTATTCAAAATCGGAGAACTGGCCTCTTATCCTCGGATTAAATCCGTAGTAACTTACTATATAATGCAAAATATCATTTACACCGACCCCCGGGATTTGAACGGTAATCAATCGTTCATTAGGGTCATAGATATTCATACTGGCACCTCCGGGCGCCACCTGATCTTTCATGTTTGCTTTTACACTAACTGTTATTTTTTCACCATTCGGTTTGATTATCTCAATTTTCCTAATATCATATTTACCGTATGATCTGTCATAGTACAAATTTAGCGTCTGGTTGTTTTTTATACCTTTTTCATCGAGCACTTTCAGATAAACCTCATCCGTAGAATGGACAATACCTAATGTATCGTAGCTGTTCAAAATCAGTTCGTCGAGTAGTACCTCATGAGCATTGGGATACTTACTTTTATCAATTGTTTTCCATTTTTTGATATCCGTCTGATTTGCATTTATTCCCATTGCAATAAGCAAGGTCATGATTAACACGAACCACTTTTTCATTTATACCTCCTATTTCCATACTTTACGGTAATATGATAATATTGTTTCATCGTTTATTTTTTAATTTGAAATTTTTCAAATTTTCCAGCCCCTCGGGGAATTTTGAAAATATATCTTTCAGTTCTTGACATGGAAATTCGGCACATTCGGAGCAATTATTGATTCCCTTTGCTTCGCAACATTTCCTTATATAGCAGTCATTGCAATAGGGGAACAGTTTTCCATTCGACTTGCAGCCTTCACAGTATAAATCCTCTCTTTTTAGCTCCTTGTATTCTTCGAGAAGTTTTACTGTTATCCGTTCTCTTTCCACTTTATCGAGATTTCCCTTTGATAACAAATAAAGAGGACATTTTGTACAATCAAAACCACAATATGCTATTTTATCCATCATTATTCTCCAATGATTTCATAGCGGCATGATATGCATGTATCTTCATCGTATCGTAAAATCTATTCGGTGATTCCTCCGTTATCAGCATATGTAGTTCAGTACAACCTAAAATTATTCCCTCCGCTCCGTTCAATTCCAATCCCCTTACTATTTTGTCAAATTGGACTTTTGATTCTCTTGTGACCTTCCCACAGGCTAATTCGTCGAAAATAATTCTGTTCATAATTTCAATTTTTTCCGGAGAAGGGACTATCGTTTTAATTCCATACTTTTTTTCCAACCTACCTTTGAAGAAATTATCTAACATGCTAAACGATGTTCCGAGAAGTCCTACTTTGGTGACATTGTTTTTTTTAATCTCCTCTCCTACGGTATCCCTTATATCCAGAATCGGAATATCGACTTTGATTCCATCAATTGCTCTATGTATCGTCGCAGACGCATATAAAATAAAATCCGCTCCAGCTTCTTTCAGTTTAACTGCCGCTTCTTCCATTCTTTTACCGATATAATCCCATTCACCGGCAAACTGTTTTTCAAAAATTTCATTGAAATCAAAACTGTAAAGGATAATTTTTGCGGAGTGTTTTTTGCCGACCTTTTCCTCAATAATCTCGTTTATTACAGAATAATAATGAAGGGAGGAATGCCATGTCATCCCTCCGACAATACCTATTGTTTTCATCTAATTTTCTATAACCTCGATACAGATCCTTACCTTCTTTCCCAAAAGTTTTTCAAGTAGGTTGCCGAATTTTCCGTCCGGATCTCTAAAGCCTATATGTTCGTATTTTTCCCCGTTAAAATCAACTACTTCACTGAATATCTCTCCCTTTATGCAATTTTTATTCTTCATTATTACCTCTCGATAAAAGTTTTATTCGTTCCTTTGCATCGCTCATTGTAAACGAAATATCATGAGTTCTTATCAACATCTCATCAAGCAACGCCGGCTTGTAATTTTCTTCTGCATCAATATAATCAATATACGATTGTTTTGCAGCATCATAATTGCCTTTGTATTCGAAAAACCGCCCCAAATCATAGAGATATATCGGAAGAGGGTGTATAAGATACGCTTTTGAAATGGCGTTTATTGCATTATCGAGTTCCCCTTTTGCCTCGCCGCGAAGATAATCTCTGACCAACGAATATGCATAATGTACCAAACCTATTACCGGAATAATTTTTTCAAATTCATCTTTTATATCCGGAATTACTTCTATATTTTTAAATTCTTCTCGTGTTTTTTTAATTTGATTTCGCTCCTCAACAGTTAATTGAACAATAAATTTTCCATTTTTGTCGACTTTCAAACTTTTTACATTAAATAAACATTTCATTATAACTCCACTATTGTGCAACCATCGCCTCCGGGACCTTCGTCAGCATAAAATGAGACGACTCTATTATCATTTTTCAAAAATTTATATATGGCATTTTTAAGTGCGCCGGTCCCTTTCCCGTGTATTATTCTAAATTTTTCCACTCCTGTAATCATAGCATCATCAATATACATATCGACAATATTAACACCTTCTCCGACTCTTTTCCCTCTAATATCGAGATCATAACTCATATCACGTTCTTCTCTTAGCTTCACGGTTATGCCTTTTGGCTCTTCTTTATAATCCTCTACCTTTTCCAATACCGAGCTTCGAGCAACTGTGTATGATGTCCCATTAATATCGGCAACAATTTTACTGCCTAAAATCTTCTTAACTTTTCCAATACCACTAATATTGCGCAGTTTTATAAAATCCCCTTCCCGTACTTCAACGAGTCCTTCGCGATTTTCCATTTTCTTCGGTTTTGATAGGATTTTACGAGCCTTTTTTATGGATTCTTTGGAAGCATTACTTTCTTTTATTTCCTTAACAAGCCTCTCTATCTCCCTTCGCGTCTCATTTAATATCTTTTCCTTGTCGATTTTTGCTCTTTCAATTATATCCTTTGCCTCTTTTTTCACCCCTTTTAATCTTTGCTCGTATTTTTCGATGATTGAGTCATAGTATCTTAATTTTTCATCAAGTAATTTTTCTTTTCTTTCAATTTCCTTTATTTTTTCCTGAAAAGCAACAAAATCGGTTTCCGAAGAAGATGTATTCATTCCGATACTTTTTTGTGCTTCATTCACCACATCTTCATCAAACCCTACCATTTTTGCAATGGAAAATGCATAGGAAGAACCGGGAATCCCTTCGAATATATGATAGGTCGGTATTCCCTCTTTTATATCAAAACCCATTGCGAGATTCAATGAATCTTCCGTCCCGGAAGCAAACTGTTTAATTTCATCAAAATGAGTTGTAACAAAGGTTTTCGCCCCTTTCTTTTTTAATTTTCTTATAATTGCAATGGCAAGAGCGGCGCCTTCTCTCGGAGCCGTGCTGGAACCCAATTCGTCCAGCAACACAAGTGAACGACTTGATACAGATTTTAAAACCTCTTTCAGGTGAATCATATTTGCCGTGAAAGTCGACACACTTTCCGCAACGGATTGATCGTCTCCAATAACGGCAAATACATTATCAAAAACGGGTAGAATCGTACCACTGTCGGCAGGTATAGGTATACCTGATTGAAACATTAGCGAAAAGATACCTATAAGTTTGAGGGTAGCCGTTTTACCCCCGGCGTTCGGGCCGCTAATAACAACGGTATTTACTCCTTCCGGAATATTGAGACTTATTGGAACTATTTCTTTCCCGCTACTCAACAAAACAGGATGTCTACCGCTGACTATCCGAATTTCTCCTCCTTCGGCAAATTCCGGAATAATACAACCGTAATCCCTTGCATATCTCGCTATTGCAATATATTCTATGAGTTCTTTGGTAATCATCATATTTTTAACAAGGGAATCTCTGAATTTCATGATAAAATGCGTGAGCTCCAGGAGAATTTTATAAATTTCCTGTTTTTCTTCAAGTTTCAATGTACGAACATCATTATTGATGTCTACGGCAAACGAAGGTTCTACAAAGAGAGTATTCCCCGTATTTGAAATTCCGTGAACAACACCCTCCGCTTTGGAACGAAACTCCCTTTTTACCGGGATGACATATCGTCCCTCTCTAATCGTTATGATCTCCTCTTGTAAATCATCTTTATGTTTCTTCATAAAACTTTCGAGACGCTTGCGAAGAATCATCTCTTTCTGTTTTATCTGCTTTCTGATAAATTTCAATGTAGGGGAAGCTCCGTCCTTCACTTCGAACTGGGCATCAAAAACCGCCTCTATCTTTTTAGAAACAACGGGATAATCTTCCATATTCAGAATCAAACCTGCAAATGCACGGTATTCCGAGCGCTTTGCAATACCATAGACCTTTGAAAAATATTTATTCATCTTGTAAACTGATTTTATCTCATAAGGGGCAAATACGACCCCTTCCCCCCGATCCGAAACGATATCCGTTATATCTTCCAATCCTTCATCTGCAATTTCCGGTTCGATTTCAATGAGTTCCATCAAATCTTTAACAATCGAAAATCGGTTTTCTATGGAATCACTGCTCTTTAAAAACTCAGGAGGCCTGAAGCTTATACTTTTAGGCCAATAAGAACTAATGATGTTTAGTATTCTCTGATATTCCAGTGCTTCTATTGTACTTTTTCTGAACATTTTCCTTAACCATTTTAGAATTTTTTATTTTTTTATACGACACATTCCAATACTTTTCCACAAGAGGCAAATATTTCCTCATCAATTTTATTGAAATCGATGAGTCTACCGTCTTTTTAGTGGCATTGTATATGGGATTCCACATTAAAAGGGAATACACAACGAACAACAAAATAAATGTTTTAACCACACCGAGCAGAAGTCCTAATAAACGATCCACAAACCCTATCAGAGTCAAATCGACTATCTTCTTAAAAATCATGAATATTGCATAAATCCCTATTGTTCCGCCAATTATGATAATTACGAATGAAATAAACTGTATTAAACCCTCGCTTACACTTATGTATCGCGCAAGAATAATGGAAAATGGTTTCGAAAAAAGGTATGCCAATAATAAAGAAACCAGGAGACTTATTATAGCTCCTGCTTCCTTAATCAGACCTTTTTTATAACCAAATATCGATAAACCTATAAGTATAATTAGAAATATTAAATCAATAGGGTTCATTAACCGTTATGAGACATGGATCTCATCTTCTTAATTTTTCTTATAGCGGTCATCAGTTTCCTTTTTCTCTTTTCGCTCGGTTTCTCGTATCTTTGATGTTTCTTCAAATCGCTCAAAATGCCCGCTCTTTCCGTAATTCTTTTGAATCTTCTTAAAGCATTCTCAAATGATTCAGATTCTCTTACTTTAACACCAGCCATTAAAATCATCCTCCTTAGGTTTTAATTCAGCCATATTCTAACAAAATAACGGTATTTGTCAAGGGATATTTCTAAATATGGGTAGATAGGCCCGCATACACTAAAGTTTCGGCGGATAAATATGAACATATTAACCACCTAATGGAGATAAAGGAGGTGAAAGAGTGAGTGAGTGAAACCGCATATTTGCTGTTATATTCTCCGAGCGAAACGAGAATGAGGAATGCTAGCCGCGAAGAGTTTACCCACTG
>QNBC01000046.1 GCA_003641665.1 candidate division TA06 bacterium | reverse complement strand
TTCCCGATGATATTCGCTCGTTTTCCGGCAAACAATTGGAATATCCATATCTAAAAAGATATGCAAACATTAGTTTCGTAAAGAAAGTATTTAAAATCAATATCCCTACGAGCAAGGATAGTGCAGCTAACTATGCAATATTTGTTGCTAAAAAAACAATAGATATCGTCCCTGTAGGACGCTCCACTGTTATTGATTCTATTCTATCGGACACATGCGACATATATATAGTCTCGAAGGATAGAGCATCCTTTCTCTGGGAAAAAAGGGAGATCCGAGGAGATTCTGCAATTATTATTTCGAATTTTAAGAATAAAGGAATAAAATCGTTTTGGCATGATATTATTGACAAGTTTTCCAAATAGCGATAACATTTAAATATGTACGAAAGAATAAATAATCTAATAATTAAAGGGGATTACGGGAAAGCTGTCGAATTAATAAATAAAACACTTGTGAAAACCCCGGATATACATAAACAAATTTACCTTTTGAATGCAGCCATATATTCCTTTTTGAGGGTATATAAGCTTGATGAGGCTAAAATCTATGCCGAAAAACTTATCAAGCTTGAAGAATCCACTGAAGATATGGGCGAGAAAGCGAGTATTCATCATATGTACGGAGTGATGCTATTCAAACAGGGGAATATGATTGAAGCTTATTCACATTTGAGGAAAGCACTTAATTATGCCAGAGAAGGGGGATATGAAAAAATAGAGGTCAAAATACTCGATTCTCTGGGAAGATATTACGAAGATGACGGTGAGATGGAAAATGCGATTTATTTCTATAAAATGAGTGAGAGAGAAAAGATATTACTAAGGGATAATCTGGGGCTTGCCCTGACATACGGGAATCTTGGTAGAGTATACTATCAAGCGGGAGATATGTATAAAGCAAAGGAATATTTTCAGCTTGATTACAGTATTTCCAAGAGCCTGGGAGATTATTACGGACAGACGATTATGCTGAATTTTATGGGAGATGTTTACAGAGCGTTGGGGCTGTTTGTGAAAGCGGAGAGATTATACAGTGATGCAATGGCTATAGCTGAGAGGATGAATTACGAACTCAGTAAAGGGTTTTCAATGCTCGGTTTGGGACATGTTGCATTGGATAAAGGGGAGATTGAAAGTGCAAAGGAATTTGCCGAAAATTCGAGAAAAATATTCCTTAAATATAAAAAATACGACGGGAAGATTCATTCTCTTATTCTATTGTCCGAAATTGCAATTGAAGAAAATAACCCCGGTGAAGCTGAGAAATACCTTGACAGGGCAAATATTCTTTCCAACAAGGCACGAGTGAACTTTGAAATATCGAAATCACTTTTTCATTCTGCAAAACTGTACTTCAGGGAAGGAAAAATAGATAGCGGTTTGAAAGAGGTAGAGAAGTACTTTCAAATAATGTTGAAGTTGTCACGAAATGAAATTACAATTTATAGAAATATAATAATGCTCCTACGGGAGATTACCGATGCCGATGAAGTCTTATTGCTTCTTAAAAGAGACAGAGCTCTTGAATTAATAAAAATCAATCCCGGAGTCAGGAATTTTTTCAAGATAACAAGGGAAGTGATTTCATCTTGGGAAGAACTGTTTGAACGAGTGAAATCTACGGGTGAATATACATTGTCGAGAAACATTTCCAGCTGGCTCACAGAAAGTAATGTCGTAGCCTCAAAGCATAGTATAGCTGCAAGATTGACCAGAAAAGGGGATACCATAGGCTTTATAGTCGCAAATAACGAGCACATGTTTAAACGGGCTACGGAAGAATTAATTAACATTTTAAGTGCTTTCTCAGATAAAATTTCAGATGTTATCTGGACGGTTCATTCAATTGAGCTCTCTAAATTTGATGCTCTTACTCGATTAAAGAACAGAGAAACATTGATAAGGGACATAAAAGATGAGATTTACAAAGCTGTTGTTTTTAAAAAAATATTCGCTCTCTTTATGATTGACATAGATGATTTTAAGGAGATTAATGATAAATACGGGCATCAACTCGGTGATTTTGCACTTGTTAATATTTCAAATATATTGAGAAGAGAAGTAAGGGAAATTGATTCGATTTACAGATATGGTGGAGATGAATTTCTTATTATAGTAAGTGATATATCGAAGAAAAATGCCATTAATCTTATTGAAAGATTTTTGGATAAATTGAGAAAGCAAAATGTTGTATATAAATTATCAGGACTTAGAATAACCGTTTCCATCGGAGGATATATATTTGATGGGAATAATTATAAAGGGAATCCGGATAGTATTGATCCCAAAGGACTTATAAAAAAAGCGGATAAATCATTGTATCAGGCAAAATATGCGGGGAAAGACCGATATAAAATCTACGATGAAGAAACGTAATTATGATGTTATTATAGTTGGTGCAGGACCGGCGGGTCTTTTTGCCGCTTATGAATTTTCAAAAACCGGAAAGCGGATATTAATTATCGATAAGGGCAAAGATATTGAAGAAAGAAAATGTCCGATTCTCGAAGGTAAAGTTAAAGAGTGCATTGATTGTAAACCTTGCGGAATAATGAGCGGAATAGGTGGGGCAGGCCTCTTTTCGGACGGAAAATTAAATTTTATACCCAAACTTGGAAAAACAGACCTGACCGAATTTATGAGGTATGATGAAGCAGTAGAGCTTATAGATTATACGGAAAAAATTTTCAATGATTTTGGAATGGACGGGAAAGTATACCCCAGCGATATGAAAAGGGCAAAGGAAATAAGAGGAAAATCAAGGAGAATGGGGGTAGACCTTCTGCTGATAAGGCAAAAACACCTCGGTTCGGATAAACTTCCGAATTATATTGCAAGAATTGTCAGGTATCTTGTTGAACACAATACGGATTTCCTCACTGGGACAGAGGTCAAGGATTTTATTGTTGTCGACGGTGTCATGAGAGGTGTTATAACGGATAAAGGTAATATATATTCGGATTTTACCATTGCCGCTCCGGGTCGAATTGGTGCCGAATGGTTGGCTAATATCGTAAAGAGATATAATATAGGGACCAAACAAAGGGGTATAGAGGTTGGTGTAAGAGTGGAAGTACCGTCTGTTGTTACAGCCCCCATAACAAATGTAATATACGACCCGACATTTTTTATATATACGGAAACGTACGATGACCTGATAAGGACGTTCTGCACGAATAGAAACGGTTATGTAGCCAGGGAAAACTATGCGGATTTCGCATGTGTGAACGGATATGCAAATAAAGGGGAAAAATCGGAGAATACGAATTTTGCATTCATATCGAAGGTGGTTTTAACTCATCCTGTAACGGATACATATGCTTACGGGCTTTCCATAGGGAGATTGTCATCGACAATTGGCGGGCAAAAACCCATAATTCAGCGATTTACCGATCTTAAGAGAGGTAGAAGAAGCACCTGGGACAGGATAAACAAAAGTTATGTTAAACCTACGTTTCTTGATGTTACTCCCGGAGACATCTCTATGGCATTACCCCATAGAATAGTCATGAATGTAGTAGAAGGGCTTGAAAAATTGGATAATGTTATGCCCGGTGTTGCATCAAACGAGACACTAATATATGCACCGGAGATCAAATTTTTTAGTGTTCAAATAGAAACAACGAATCATTTCGAAACGGCTATTCGTAATTTCTTTGTCGCCGGTGATGGTGCAGGTGTCTCGGGAAATATTGTGGGAGCTGCCGCAACAGGTATATATGCGGCAAGAGGAGTGATGGAGAAGGAATTATGAGAGTATTTGTACCGAAAATTCACGGATTACACAGTCCGGAATATGAATTTAATGACAGTAAATTGATAAAGTATCAAGAACCTCCTGATAGAATTGATAAAATAGTTGAAAGGTTATCAATAAACCACCGTTATATAGTAACGGAAGTTACGGGGAAAGAAAAATTGTCTAAAAACGGTGTTCATTTTGATAAAATGATTGAGATATTTGAAAATATTAGAACAGACAAATATTTAATTCCGGATACATTTAACATTAAGAGGATCGAAAAAGAGCCTGAAGAGTGTAGTGCGAAATTGGGGATGTACCTGTTTGACACTGCTACTCCTTTCGGTCCCAATACGGCGGATGTATTGAGAAACTCATTTATGACGATTAAGGAAGCGGTTAATCACATAAAGAAAACGAAGGAAAATGTGTATGTTGCAATTCGCCCACCCGGTCATCATGCAGGATATGATTTCTTCGGCGGTTATTGTTATATGAATAACGCTGCTATTGCAGCCGTTCGGCTTAAAAAAACAGGAAAGGTTGCTATTCTTGATATTGATTATCATCATGGAAACGGTACGCAAGATATTTTTTACTACAGCGATGTTTTGTATGTCTCACTTCATGCCGACCCTGCAACGGAATTTCCTTACTATTGGGGATATGCCGAAGAATCGGGAGAGGGTGAAGGCTACGGTTACAATGTCAATATTCCTCTCGCAAGGGGAACGAAACGACAAGATTATCTCATGGCTCTAAGAAATGCTCTCGAAATCATATCGGGGTATTCCCCGACATTTCTCATACTTTCATTGGGGCTTGATATTTACAGGGGAGATCCCCTCGGGACATTCGATATAGATAGAGACGGATTAAATGAAATAGGTGTGTTAATCAGGGTTCTCGGTGTTCCTGTTTTAATCGTTCAGGAAGGGGGGTACGCTATTGATGAAATCGGAGATAATATAGAGGCAATTCTCGAACCGTTTAGCTGATATATGCAAAGGTAAGAATTCGCTTTTCCGTTTTATTTTCAGCCCTATAAGAGAAGAATAAATCATTGTTGCAGACGGTACAGAAATTGCTGTCAAATATTTCTTCTATGTGGTTCTCATTCAATTTGTCCGAAATTACCGATTTGAGATTCAGTTTAATCGATTGTCCTTCCCGCAGGAAATACTTATCGGGAAAATAATCCATCATATCTTTCCCGACCTTATAACATTTTTCACAAATCCCGGGACCAATAAAGGCTTTCAGCTTATTGCAAGAATAGTGCGCATGCAATGTTTCGATGGTATTTTCAAGTATCTTCTTGTATGTCCCTCGCCATCCAGCATGAATTAATGCAATTACCGGAGGGGACACTGAGTAAATCATTACGGGATAACAATCCGCTGTGAATATCGATATAACATCACCGATCGCATCCGTGATCAATCCGTCTCCGAGATAAAAACCTTCTCCCCTTGTACGGTTGACAATGGAAGAATGAATTTGTTTTGTAACATAAACAGTTTGGGCCTCGGGTAGAACAGAATTGATAAGTTCGTTGTATTTTTGCCCCGATTTAATTATGGGGAACTTCCTCGTTGTAAAATTCAGGCGTATTTTTGAATCTTGAAAATAGAATATGTTATTCTTTTGTTGAAGCATTTCGTATATCCGCTATGTTGAGTTCGACGGAATGGCGTCCCATATAGTTGTTTTCCTGTAAAGTATAACAAATGTCGACATTATTTCCATTTATTTCGCTCAGATATTCCTTGCCATTGAAGAAAATCCCGTCTATTGTATTACCTGCCGAGGTTGAGAATTTTAATTTAACATGTCCGTTTCCTACGATTCTCGGTTCGTATTTGATCGGTACGTTAAAAGATGCAAATATCGGTTTAGGATTCCCCGGACCGAACGGTGCTAAGTAAGAGATACTTTGATAGAGAGTATCATTAATTATGCCAAGGGGAATTGCCATATCTACGGTCAGACTTTTTACATCGGGGGTATCTTTTATATTTGAAGCAATCTTATTTAGACAGTTTTCCAAATTTTCGATATTCTCATTTTTTATTCTTAGTCCTGCCGCCATTGAGTGTCCTCCGAAAGCGTCGATGAATTTACTACAAGATGAAAGTGCATTATAAAGATTGAATCCGTCCACACTTCGCCCCGAACCCTTGGAATACATATCTTCACTTGCAAATAGGATAGTCGGTTTATTAAATTTTTCGGTGATTTTCGATGCGACAATCCCAATTACCCCCTCATGCCATGTGTTGCTACTTAGAATAATAACGTTATAATTATTATTCACCTTTTCTTCAGCCATAATAATAGCCTCTTTTAAAATACCTCTGTCTAATTTTTGCCTTTCCCTATTTGCTTTTTCGAGTGTTTGTGCTATTTTTGCAGCTTCATCATAATTTTCGGATACAAGAAGCCTATATGCGGATTTTGCATTGTACAGACGTCCCATGGCATTTAACCGAGGAGCAAGGATAAAACCGACTGCGTATGTATCCATTTTTGCCATATTGATTTTAGATATATCTATTAGAGCATTTAATCCGGGGAGGGGATTTTCTCTTATCAATTCCAATCCCCGCTTTATAAAAATACGATTTTCATTTAGAACGGGCATGACATCTGCAATGGAGCCGATCGCAACGAGTTCGAGCAATTGTTCCATATTAACGGAGAGTTTATATTGATTCCTTGTATAATCACAGAATTTATATGCCACAAGGCAACCGGCAATTTCAGGAAAAGGATACACAGAGTCTTTCCTCTTGGGATCGATTACTGCACTAGCCCCCGGCAACTCTTTACCCGGCTCGTGATGATCAGTAACAATAACGTCAATTCCCGATTCCATTGCCCTTTTTATTTCCTGGTTCGCAGTTATCCCGTTATCAACTGTAATTATCAGTTTAAAATCATTGGATATGGCGTATTCTATTCCTTTGGATGAAATCCCGTATCCTTCCGAAGCACGGTCATTTATATAACACTCCACAGGAACATTCAATTGTTTTAAGAACAATGTAACAATCGCAGAGGCGGTAATACCGTCTGCATCGTAATCTCCGTAGATCATTATCTTTTCGTGATTTGAAATAGCTTCATAGAATCGTTTGCTTGCGGATTCTATATCGGGAAGTAAAGCAGGATCATTTACAGATTGAATGTCCGGGTAGATAAATTTTGTTATTTTTGATTTGGTATTGATACCTCTTGCGATTAAAACATCAATAACAATAGGATGCAAATTCTCAATATGAAGATCTTTCGAATGTGGATTGCGAAAATCCCAATGTTGGTAACGAGGCATTTCTATTGCTTGAACTTAAACAGTTTTTGCCCGTTTGCTACTATTTCATTTAAGGCGTCTTCGAAAAAGGTTGTATCATGTAATATTTCGGGTGAAACCTTCTGCTGGTAAAATCGCCATGATTTCTTTATTTCGGAGCCGATTAGCTCAACTAAATTGCCCTCCTCGAGCCCCTGTTTAACCTTATCACCATGATACAACTTTATATCCTTGGCTAGCGCTCTAGCGAGTTTTCTCGCTTTTTCTCTTTCTGCCTCCACCTTCTTAGAAATGGATTCTCCTGCGGTTTCAACAGGATTAGCTACTTCTATTTCGGGAGAGGGTGAAGTTTCGCTGCTTATTTCAAAACTACTCGGAGCTTTTTCAACAGGTTCCTCGTTGTGTGTTTCCTCGACCGCTTCCGGCTCCGGCGGAGGAGTAGTTTCCCCGGAAAGTGACTTAAATTTTTCCCAAAGAGCTGAGATTTTATCGTTTGCAACAGCGGGTTCCGGATTGGGGGGAGCGGTTGTTTCTTCTTCGGTTGCTACAGATTCTTTGGTTTCGTAAGAAGATGTGTTAAGTATCTTTTCGAAATCATTTGCTATTTTGTTTGCCTGTTCGCTTTCTTCCTCAGATCCAATGGATTCCGGTGCAGATCTCTCCGTTTCAGGGAATTCCCCGGATTTATTTATTCCGATGCTTTCGGAAACGCTTTCTTCCGTGCGGGGAGCAAATGAAGAAGCTGCTTCGACTGTCTCCGTAACAGAAGGTTTTTCTTCGTAAGGAACCAGTTGAATATTGGAAACTTCTCTATATATAGTAAATATATTCCCACAATTAGGGCATCGTACCGCTGCTCCTCCAATGGGGATTTGATTCTCATTAACTGTATATTTTTTATTACATTTCGGACACTGTATAACCATAAATACTCCTTTTTCTTATTCTATTAAATATCTGTCCCGATGTCAAGAGATTAAGGGTTTGGGAGGTAGATAGATCTGCCTGCACGAAAGTTTCGGCGGACAATTATAGATATATTAACCACATAGTGGAAGTAAATGGAAAGCAAAGGACCATATTAAACCAATTTTACGATTTAGAGGGGGTTATCTACAACAATATACTCTCTTCCTACGGCCAGACGGGACCGGTGATTGGGAAGAACTGAGGTCCATGGGCTACTCTTGTCAAACGACCTATACTGGTATTTTCTTCAACCGATTGGGTGGCTTCCCAGTCATTAGCGATTGCTAACCAGACATTCCCCTTGGAATCTATGGCTATGGCTTTTGGAACCATTGCGATGCCGCTGACTGTTGTGTTACCATTGTCATAGCTTTCGACAATGCCCGAAAGTTCGGAAGATATTGCTGTAATAGTTGCACTATTAACAGTCCATATTGTCCCGTCACTAGCTATGGCAATGCCCCTTGGCATGCTACCCGCACCATTGGACTGGTCGCCGAAACTCAACTCAGCATTAATTTCACCATTGGAATTTAGTTGCACTAACCTGGGTCCATGAATATCGTAGAGCAGTAAATGTCCATCGTGGTCAAATGAGAGATCCCATGCCCTAGTTGGATTTAGTAATGTTTTAAGTATAGTACCGTTTGTAGAAATTTCCAAAATTTTATCTTCGTTTTCATAGGAGTTAATCAGTAACCAAACATTATTTTGAGGACCGATTACCATGTTATGCAGAGATCCATTGAAGTTGACTGTAGCCAAGATGTTGCCATTCGCCCCCACTTTTTTGATCATATTGTCTCCGCCTATCCAAATATTTCCATAGCTGTCAATTGTAATGTGTTTAGGTGATAACGATATTGTAAAGGAATCAATATTACCTGTTGTAGGGTCTAATTTGAGCAAATTCCCGTTCGATATTGGGATCCATACCTGTCCTGATCCATCTATAGCCAAATCCATGGGCTTGGAGGATAGAGCATAGGTGTTAAGAATTTCTCCATTTGATGCAATTTCCAAAACGGATTGTCCTTCCTCGCAGGCTACCCAAACTATGTCGTCACTGCCGATGGCCAAGGCGATTGGATATTTATCCACCTGGTAGTACATCAGGTTACCTTTGATTAAGCTTTCATCCTTTTTGCACCCTGTAAAAGCAGTCATAGTAACAGCAAATAAAAACAATGCAATTATTGATAATAGTGTGTGTTTTTTAGTCATTGTATCTCTCCTTTTGCGAATTTTTTTGTTTTGATGCAAGCGTTCCAAGTTCACATTGTTTAGAAATCAGTTAGTTGCCTACCCTATTTTCGTTATCCTCTGGTGTAGACAAAAAACTTCATAAGAAGAATCATTTGTATCATCTCAGTTTACAAGGAACTCCTATTACAACTTTATTATTTTTCCCAAACACGATCTTTATATTTTTATAATCGACAGACATTCTTACAAGCATCATAAAGTTACTATATCGTATGAAAATTAAAAAGTCAAATTGTTTAATTGGTAAACGGGTAGATAGGTAGGAACATATTAAACGGTAATAAGAGAGATGCTGAAACAAGTTGAGCATAACCTTCTCCCCGTTATCCTGAACCATGCGTTGAACTTGTTTAAATATTATTTCAGGATCTCTGATGCCGATATAAGTTTAGTATAACTAATTTTTAAAATCACTTCACAGTTTAAAAATTAAAATAATACTCGTTTTACTTTAGGATTTCAATTGTCTTTGCCATGTGCCATTTCTATTGCTATGGATGGTTTGATAGGATTTAATCAGGCGGTTTACCCGTTTGTATGATTACAGATTAATATTGAAGATATATCGTGTGGTTTCGTGTTTATCTTGACATCGAGCCATTAATTGAATATACTCCACTTATGATTATTTTCAGGAGGACAAATGTTTAAAAAATCGGTAATTTTAATGACGGTATTCACGTTAGTGTTTCTTTTTGTAACAGATTTAAGAGGGAACATATCTTCTTTAAAACAGTTAAAGAAAGAGAACGAGTACAAATTGCAGCACAGGTACTATAACAAAATGTTAGAGATATTTAAGAATGATCCGAGTGCAAAAAAGTATATAGAAGTGCCGTTCAGACCTCCCGCATATTTGAGAGGAAAGCAAAAAATAGTAAAAAGAGCCTCTTATGTAGATACAATAAAGGTTCTCGTACTCAGGGTGGAATTCCAGAAAGACACAACAACAATGACAACGGGAGACGGAACATTTGCGGATACCGCATATGGGAAGCCCTTCATTGTCGATAGCACCACGGGTGACAGCTCAAGAAACCTTGCATATGATCCTCCTCATGACTCGTTTTATTTCAGCAATCAGATGTTGGCGTTAAGAAATTATTATTTAAGTGATTTTGACGGTCAGCTTTTTATCGAATGGGATCAATATCCCAAAACAAGATTCGGAGGTTATAAACTTCCACATAAAATGGCATATTACGGTGATCTTTACGATGTTGCAGGGGGATTGTTTAAACTTATGGATGATGCCGTAAGAGAAGCGGATAGAGATACGTCTGCCAACATACAATTCGGACAATACGATTCGTATATAATATTTCACGCGGGAAGCGCCTGGCAGAGTGATTTAGGCGATTCTCCCAATGATATACCGGCTGTTTACATAAGTAATTCGGAAGTAATAGGAGCTCCCGGGAGAAATGAGAGATATTCCACGAAAGACGGTGTTACGGTTAATGATGCTATTATTTATCCTGAAACGGCGAGACAAGATGGTGATACGCTTTCCGGATTGCAGGGCGGTCTTGCACACGAGTTCGGTCATCAACTCGGTATGGTTGATCTGTATGATGTATCCAATCGGACAATGGGTTGCGGCGGTTGGGCTTTGATGGGAACGGGTAACTGGAATGTGAACGGATTAATACCTCCCCACCATATGGCTTGGCATTCGGCAATGCCGCTTTATGTCCACCCTCACACGAATCCCAATTACAGAAGAGTATTTGTAAATCCTGTTCTTTTGGACCATGATACAAGCGGTGTAAAGATACTCAGAAGAGGAGAAAATGACAACGACAGCATCCCCAAAATATACAAAATACCCATAAATGCACACGAATATTATCTTATAGCCGATAGAATTGCGTATATTTCCCCCGACACGATTTCATCAAATCCCGATTCGAATGGACTTCGGGTTTGGAAAGACGGGGTATTAGTTAAACTCAACGACTATGATCAGGGACTTCCGCCGAATTATGGAAGAGGTGGGCTTGCAATATGGCATATTGACGATAATGTAATCGATTCCACAATAGATTACAATGAGGTTAATGCAGGTCCTGTTCATGGGGTTAAAATGGTTGAAGCTGATGGTATACAGGATTTTCAATTGCCTTTAAGTCATGTAACGAATGGGGAAGCCGCATTCTACGGATCTCCTTATGACCTTTATTTTTCAGGGAACAATGACAGTTTGACGAGAAACAGTTTCCCTAAAAGTCTCGATAACGAGGATGGTTATTCCAGAGTAGACATCAAAAACGTAAGTGTAGACAGAAGTATAATGACATTCGATGTTCGGTTTAATTGGAGACAGAAAGGATTCCCAATCGATATTGATACGGTGGTGGACGTCAATTCACCTGTTGTATACGATATTAATGGAGACGGTGTTAATGAAATTTTGCAAAATACTGTTTCGGGAGGCATATACATATTCGAACCCGATGGAACGCCTTACAGTGGTGCCAATAACGGACTTGCTGCAAAGATGAGTTCTAACGAGGCTTATACGGGTGATGCAATCGGAGATATTAACGGAGACGGGAAAAAGAATATAGTAACAACTTCTACTGACGGGAAAATATATGCATACTACGCAGACTCGTTTAATCTGGCACATTATCTTGTTAAGGTACACGGATTTCCCTTTTCCACGGGAGAGATGATTCTCAATGCTCCGCTGCTTGCGGACATCGACGGGGATTCAACGGATGAAATAATTTTTGGATCAAATGATAATTATCTCTACTGTCTCGGCTATAATGGAAATGCGCCTAGTGTAAGATGGAAGGTCTATATGACACAGTGGGTTTGGGGAACCCCGATATACTATGAAGGTTACGTTTACGCATTATCCGGGGACGGGAGATTATTCAAGATTGATGCTTCTACCGGGGATACCGTATGGACAAGAGGGAATGCATCTATCTGGCAGACAACGACGAGCCCCGTAATGGCGAATCTTACATCTAATGATACCATGGACATATTTTATACAAATGATGACGGGGAGATGTTGCTTTACGACCAATATGGTAATTTGAAATGGAAAAAGACTATTAGTGATACGGCGACATATACGACATTTTACTCGTCTCCGGCAGTTGCCGATATAAATGGAGATGGAAAACCGGAAATTGTTTTTACTGCCGGAGGAAAACTCTTTGCCATTTATCCAAACGGGACATTCTTATCCGGATTCCCCGTTCAAATCGATACAACAACAATTCAATCCTCAATTACAATAGGTGATGTGGATGGTGATGATACTATGGATATCGTTTTAGCTTCCCCCGGAGGAAAACTTCATGCTATAAACTACAGAGGT
>QNBC01000045.1 GCA_003641665.1 candidate division TA06 bacterium | reverse complement strand
TCTGCGAGCTTCTGTGCTAACTTATGCGCCATCATTATTGGCATGGGCATCAACTCTTCCGTTTCGTTACACGCATATCCGAACATCATTCCCTGGTCACCTGCTCCGCCGATATTAACTCCCATGGAAATATCGGGAGATTGTTCTTGAATGGAAGTTACAACGGCACACGTTTGAAAATCAAAACCGTAACTCGGCTCAGTGTACCCGACATCATGTACGACTCTTCTAACAATTTCCGGTATGTTCACATACTCTTTTGTTGTAATTTCTCCCGCAACAAAAACAAGCCCTGTTGTTGTCATCGTTTCGCAAGCAACCCTTGCATCTTCATCTTTTTCAATTAATCTATCCAAAATCGTATCCGAAATTATATCACAGAGCTTATCCGGATGCCCTTCCGTGACGGATTCAGATGTCAAAAATATTTTTTTCATTCGCTACCTCCTTTTACTATCTCAGATTTACTACCGAGATCTATGCTCTCCGGTGTCCCTATATATTTCGATTGGTCCCCCAAAATGGAGAAACTCAAATTAACATTTTCGATTTCCGCTGAGGCACCGATAATTGAATTTTTTATAATTGAATTTTTTATAATTGTATTTTTATCAACGGATACATAAGGTCCCACGATTGAACTTTCAATAACAGCAGACTCGTCAATGTAAACAGGCTCTATGATTTTGCTGTTTTTATAATCCTTATGCGTATTAAAACGTTTTATATAGTATTTCTGAGTCTCAAGAAGTTTATCACGATTCCCGCAATCAAACCATTTATCTATTTTTAATGTCTTTAACTTTTTTCCTGTTTTTACATAGTAATTGAGGGCGTCGGTAATCTGAAATTCCCCTGCTGTTTTTATATCGTTATTAAGAACGAATTCCACACTTTTGAACAACTCAAATGCTGATTTAAAATAATAGATACCCACAATAGCCAGATTTGATTTTGATTCTTTCGGCTTCTCTATTAAATCCGTCACATAATCACCGTCTGTGTAAACAATCCCGAATCTCGAAGGATCTTTGACTTCATGTACGCAAACAAATGATTCGTCATGTTTTTCTATCTTCTCAAAACTTACATCAAAAAGCGTATCACTCAAAACAATCAGCATATCCTCATCCTTCGTAAATTTCTCTTTAACAAGATATACTGCATCAGCCAAGCCTCTTTGCTCCTTTTGTTCAACAAACGATAATTTTTTACCGTTTATATTTCCGTCGAAATAGTTGACAAACTGCTCTTTTAAGTACCCAACGATAAATATATATTCCGAGATTTCCAAACCCTCTAAATTGGATACAATATGCTCCAACATTGATTTACCGGCAAAACGAATAAGCGGTTTGGGACGACTGAACGTGTGGGGCCTTAAACGTGTTCCTTTTCCTGCTGCTGGGATTACAACTTTCATTCTTTAGCCAATTCCTTTTTTAAATTCTCAATTTCATCAATATCTCCCGCTATTACCTTACGTTTAATGGCAGTATGTACGGAAAGCAAATCGAGGAAAAAGATCAAAGAAATAATCTCTTCGGTAAAATTATCCGATTCAACCTCAACACTACTTACATTCACTCCGTTTTCTTTTAGCATCTGTTCGATTATATTCATTCGGAGTTTTATTCTGTCATTATCGTATTTAGATTTTATGAATATTACAAAGCCATGGAGTTTTGCAAGATGTTTGATTGATAAAATCTCATTATGATTACATTCCGAGAAAAATGCCGAATGAACAAATAGCTTGCTATTTTCATTTAGCTGTGCAGCGAATCTAAGTGATACCCCGTGAATATTCAAAGAACTGTATAAAACAACCAACTTATCCTTTATACTCTCGGCTAAATTTATGCTTTTCTCGTTTAAATATGTATCTTCTAAAACCGACCGCAATTTATTCACCACCCTATCTTTATCGCAATTGCATTTTTTAAAATACTGCAATAAATTTAAAACAAGACCTAATGTAAAGGGAAATATGAGCCTTGGTTGATATCCTTCTTTTTGCTGTAAAATCGGAATACCCTTCCTTTTAGCCAATTCCGTCAATTTTCCACCGGAACTTATAATATATCTGTTTTTTAAATCCCCGGCTTCTTCGAAAGCACTTAAAGTTTCCTCGGTATTACCGGAATAGCTCGAGAAGAGATGAAGATCTTTGTCTCCAAATTTTTCATTGAAATATCCATAATTGTGGTTAACATACACCGGAATACCATTGTCAGAAAGGATATCCTTAAGCACTTCACCACAAACACCGGACCCACCCATTCCGGTATAAAATATCCTCTCGGGTTCAAAGTTCAAGGGTATTATATCCTTATTTAACCCTTCAAGGAAATCGTCGGCAAATCGCTTTGTAAATTTCATTATATCGTCATTAGATATTATCATGTTCAATCCTCCCAAGGTTAAAAACACCTTTCAAAGAAACAAATTTCTCTTCTATCTCCTTGTTTATATCTTCGCGAATCTCTTTCCCATTTTGGTGGTTTAAAGACTTGTTTGCAACTATTTTCGCCTCAGACATAGATAGATTTCTTATTATCTTCTTTGCAACGGGTATACTAATAGGAGACATGCTCAATTCGTCCACACCCAATCCTATTAAAATAGGAATTGCATACGGATCCCCCGCCATTTCACCGCAAACCCCTACCCAAATATCGTTTTTATGAGCATTTTCAATGGTCATTTTAATCAACTTGAGAACTGAAGGATGTAACGGGTCATAGAGGTATGTCACCTTGTGATTACCCCTATCCACTGCCAATGTATACTGTGTCAAGTCATTTGATCCTATTGAAAAGAAATCAACCATTTGTGCCAATTTGTCGCTCATAAGGGCTGCAGACGGCACCTCGATCATAATACCCAAATCAACATAACGATCTTTAGGATAGTTCATACTCGCCTTGACTTCAGCAATGATTTCTTTCGCCCTTATAACTTCTTCAACTGTGGAAACCATCGGGAGCATAATCTTTACCTCTCCATCAAGAGAAGCTTTTAAAATTGCCGTAATCTGTTCCTTGAATATCAACTCTTTTTCAAGACAAATTCTAATCCCTCTCCATCCCAAAAACGGATTGTCTTCTTTCCCGTAATATATATCATTCAACAATTTATCCGCTCCCAGATCGATTGTTCTTATAATAACGGAATAGGGCGCCATCTTTTTTGCAACATTGCTGTAATCTCTGTACATCTCTTCAATTGTCGGAGGGAACCCTTTTTCGAGATATAAAAATTCGGTTCTGTACAATCCGATACCCCTTGCCCCATTATGCAATGCTATATTGACCTCCAACGGTATTTCTATATTTGCAACAAGATCAAGTTTCGCCCCGTCCACAGTAACCGCTTCAAGATCACTAATACCTTTTAAATCGTTAAGCTCATCGAGATACTCTTTCTTCTTTTTTTCAAATTGTCTCTTTGTTTTCTCTGACGGATTAAGGACAACAATCCCGCCTTTACCATCTATAATAGCATTCATATCCATTTGAGATTTGTCAATTATTTCTTTTACTTGAATAACCATAGGGATTTCAAGTGCCCTTGCAACAATTACAGTATGGCTTGTCTTACCTCCACTTGCAAGGATTATACCAGCTATACTTTCTTGTGACAGATTTAGCAATTCCGTGGGAGACAGATCGTTTGCAACTACGATTTTCCCTTTTGCATCCTTTATGTTTGATGTTAAAATACCTCCAAGTTTATCGACAACCCTCATCCCGACATCTTTAAAATCCATTGCCCTCTCTCTGAGATAGTTGCTCGTCGTTTGTTTCTCTATATCGGTAAGATACTGCTTCAAAACCGATCTGAATGCCATTTCGGCAGTCATTTTATTTTCTTTAATCTGCTTATAGATTGCTTTATGCAATTCTTCGTCATCGAGAAAGAGTAGCTGTGCATCTAAAATCGCACTGTAATCACTTCCAAGCATATCACCAATATGCTTTCTTATCTTTTCAAGTTCATTTTTAGCTTCATCAAATGCCTTCTGCAATTTCAGCATCTCTTTATCGACATTTAACTTACTTCGATTGATCTTTGAAGGTAGCTTGTAACGGTTAAAAACAAAGAGTTTACCGATAGAAACACCGGGAGAAATAGGAATACCCCTTAGAATCATATCTCTATTCTTCATAAAATTTATCCTCTACAACTTTTGATATTGCATCAAGAGCTTCTTTTTCATCCTCACCCTCGCAAATTATCTCAATTTCGCTGCCCTGTTCCGCAGCGAGCATCATTACTCCCATAATACTCTTTCCGTTAACTATTATATCATCTTTTTTAATGTTTACATTCGACTTAAATTTTGATGCTGTTTTCACAATTAACGTAGCCGGACGTGCATGCAATCCTAATTTATTCTCTATTTTAACGTTTTTTTTCACCATATCTCCCTCAATATAATCTACTACCGTCTTCGGCAAAGAGATACAGCTTGTCCAGATCAAAGGCAAATCTGAATTCAGCTTGATATTTGTATTTACCGGACATCTCAACAATTGCTTGTAATCCTTCATTACCGTACTTAAAATGTAATATTGCATCATTCCCAAGTGGTTCGACTATGTTTAAAACGGTTTTCATGACATCCGAATTGTTTTTCCCTTTTTCTACATCAACATCAATTATATCTTCCGGGCGAATTCCCAATGTGCATTTCATGGGCTTCAAATCTTTCGCAGCATTCGATACATCGATATTTATCGATTCGGATTTAAAATACCATTTACCTGATTCTTGAATTAGCTCTCCTTCAATAAAATTCATGGGAGGAGTCCCGATAAAACCAGCCACAAACTTATTCTTTGGATTTCTATACAATTCAAGAGGAGAAGATATCTGTTGAATAATGCCACTTTCCAAAACCACTATTTTATCTCCCATTGTCATCGCTTCGATCTGATCATGAGTAACATAGATCATGGTGGCCTTCAATTTTTTGTGAAGAGCCAGTAATTCACTCCTCATTTCTACTCTTTTTTTTGCATCAAGATTGCTTAACGGTTCATCAAAAAGGAACACTTCGGGTTTTCTTACGATTGCTCTTCCTACGGCAACCCTCTGTCTTTGCCCTCCGGATAATTGCTTCGGTTTTCTCTTTAAGTATTTCTCAAGCCCTAGAATTTTGGCTGCCCATTCTATTCGCTCCTCAATCTCCTTCTTGTCCACTTTTTTAATGCGTAATCCGAAGGACAGGTTATCTTTAACGGACATATGCGGGTATAAAGCATAATTCTGAAAAACCATAGCCACATTTCTTTCCTTTGGCATTAAGTCGTTCACCCTTCTATCTCCTATGTAAATATCTCCTTCGGTAATATCCTCAAGACCGGCTATCATTCTTAAAATTGTTGTTTTCCCGCAACCGGACGGCCCAACGAGAATTACAAATTCTCCGTCATTAACATCAATGTTAATGTCTTTTACTGCGACTACATCACCCTTATATACCTTTTTTACATTTTTCAATTTAACTTCAGCCATATAACCACTCCAATTTCATAAAATTAAACTTAATATAGCAAATCCCCTCTCTAATGTCAATTATTTAAAGTATCTCGGCTCGAAATGAACAATGTCTTCTTTTTGTCCGCTCTTAATAGCCAAATATCCGGCATAAGCGACATCTTCTCCGCCAGGCTCTAATATTCCGTCCCGCAGTATGTTCAAACCCTCGATTCCAAAATTTTCTTCAAGCAATTTTATGCCGTTTCCAATTAACTTATACGAATCCCAACTAATTTCTCCGACATTATCTTCATCGATAATGATCTCCTTAAATTCTCTATTGTCAGCAAAGACCAACCTGTCATGTTTTATGTCGTATACAACGCCTATTTTTTCATTACTTTCTCTGTAATGAAATGCCATGACATATACGGTGGATATTGAGATAAAATCCAATTCCCTCTCGAACATCATGCCTTTAACAAATGCAGATCCAACTCTAAGACCGCTATATGAACCCGGTCCGTTTGTTACACAAAAAGCATCGATATCGGTAATCTCCATTCCCGCATCTTTTAATAGTTCTTCAAGATAATAATCTATCTTTTCAACATGTGCTCTGAATGTGTCGAATTTTCTTCCGATTGAAACTTTTTCACTATAAATTCCGAGATTTAAATTTCTCGTTGAAGAGTCAACGCCAATTACAACCATATACATCCTCTGCCAAAAGTTTAATACCCTTTATCGTTAGATATCTGTCATATTCACCATCTAAATATTTTTGAAATCGAGAATCTCCTCCTGTAATAATAGTTTTTTTTATATCATACCTTTTGTATAAAGCTCTTGTGACCCCTGCAATGCCATTCTTCAAAATAGAGAATATACCTGCTTTTACAGCACCTTCCGTGTTTTTAGCGGGTTGTTCATCGGTTGATCGGGAAGGGGATATCTCTATAAAATCCGATTTAAGATTCACGCATTCAACTTGAGAATTATATCCCGGGAATATGAATCCTCCCTTAAAATCTCCATCTTTAACCACATCAATTACAAACATGGTACCGAATGAAATAATTATCCCGCTAATTCCATTTTTTATTAGATAGTAGACATTTGCAATTCTGTCCATTCCCATGCTTTTATATGACCAGCTGAGCCTCGCCTTTACCTCATCTCCCAATATAATAGTCTCACAATTCAATTCTTTCAATTTCGAATAACATTTTAACGATACATAAGAAATTACAAGCCTATCTATTCTTTTCTCTTCCAAAATTCTCTCCAATTCACCATCTCTGTCACAATCCACGGTATAGTATTCGCTCACATTATCCCCTGAAATCATGGCAAGGTGAAAATTGCTGTTGCCTATATCCAATATTCCAAACATACCATATTCTATTATATTTTGGGAAATATATCAACTAAACTTTTCATCCATCGGAAATGCATATAACGAATTAAATGTTTCTCTTTCTTTATTCTTAGCTAATATATTTTTATCTCCTTGACAGTTTTATAATATACATCTCTTGATTAGAATACGCCGCGGAGCTCCATCTTCCCGAACTTATTCTTGTGTTTTCCCAGCATATCATAGAAAAACTGTTT
The DNA here is from genome assembly GCA_003641665.1 of candidate division TA06 bacterium. Lineage (GTDB taxonomy): Bacteria > Hydrothermota > 32-111 > QNBC01 > QNBC01 > QNBC01. The sequence continues at coordinate 5,680 of QNBC01000045.1, read as the reverse complement.
TTCATAGGGTACATCCGGAATTACATCGGGATTTAAAACCTTATCCTTATGAAATTGTTGCAATGCATAAAAATCGGCGCCTTTAATATATTCTGCTATTTTATCTATATCTTCAGCCAAAACATATTCCGGAACAACTGTGGTTCTGAATTCGTATTGGATTTTTGAATTCATGATGAGATCAATCGATTTTTTAATCAAATTAATATCAATATCCGTTCCGCATGCCTTTGAATAGTTTTCAAATGATGATTTGATATCCATTGCAATTGCATCAATCAAATCAGCATGGAGTAATTCTTCAATAACCTCCGGTTTGTAACCGTTCGTATCGAGTTTAACTAAAAATCCCATATTCTTAATCGATTGAATATAATCGGGAAGATCTTTATTGAGAGTGGGTTCTCCTCCTGTTATACAAACTCCTTCGATAAACCCCTGTCTCCCTTCCAATTTTTTTAACACATCATTCCCATTGGAACACGGAAATTGATACTTCTCGGGAAAAACAAGCTCAGGGTTATGACAAAAAGGACATCTGAAATTGCATCCACATGTAAAGACCGTGGATGCAATTTTCCCGGGATAATCTATTAATGTTGTACCTTGAAATCCTCCGATCAGCATTACTTGACAACAAACTCCTTTCTCATTTTGAATTCTTCCTTTTTGCCTTTGTTCCAGTTTTGAACCGGTCTAAAATAACCTACTACCCTTGAGTATGTTTCAACAGGGACCTTCAAAACTTTCTTTACCGTCTTTGCCTCTTTTACTTTTTCCATTTTTCCTCCTATTCCGAAATTTCTATTTCTATACCGTATTTTTTTAACTCTTCTTCCGTATGTTCATACGGACAGAATTGATATTCTCCGGGAATATAACCATGTACCGGGCAAATGCTGAATGTCGGTGTAATCGTATAGTACGGAAGTTTGAACGTATAAGCCACCTTTTTCACAAGGTTTTTACAGCTATCTATGTCATTTATGCTCTCTCCGAGGAATATGTGAAACACCGTGCCTCCCGTGTACTGGGTCTGGAGATTGTCCTGTAATTTTAATGCTTCGAAAACATCTCCCTTAAAATCAACCGGTAATTGTGTTGAATTTGTATAGAAAGGAGCATCCGTTCCCTGTGTAATAATATCCGGAAACTTTTCCTTATCTATCTTAGCGAGTCTGTATGATGTCCCTTCGGCCGGTGATGCCTCGAGGTTGTAGAGATTGCCTGTTTCATCCTGATATTTCCCGAGCCTTTCTCTCATAAATTGTAGTGTTTCAACGGCAAATTTTTGACCTTCTTCGGTGGCAATATCTTTTCCTATTAGGTTCAACGATGCTTCATTCATACCCACAAGCCCTATAGTTGAAAAATGGTTCGCCCAATAAGATCCGAATTTTTCTTTTATGTTACGAAGATAAAATCTTGCATAGGGATAAAGTCCCATATTTGTAAAATTCTCAAGAACTTTCCTCTTAATTTCAAGACTGTCTTTCGCTATATCCATTATCTTTTCAAGGTTTTTGAAATATTCTTCCTTGCTCTTCGATTTAAATGCAATTCTCGGAACATTTATCGTTACAACTCCAACACTCCCCGTCAATGGATTAGCACCAAATAAACCACCACCGCGCACCTTCGCTCTATTGATTTCGTCTTCCCTTTTTTCATCCTGCTCTTTACCGAATTTCAGCTTTAGGAGATTTTCTCTCTTTCTCAACTCTCTGTTATCAAGCCTCAATCTGCAACACATGCTCCTTGCGTCATCGGGGTTCATATCCGTATTAACAAAATTGGAAAAATAAGGGATCCCGTATTTTGCTGTCATCAACCATACCTTATCGAGATTCGTATCTTCCCAGTCAAAATCTTTTGTAATATTGTATGTTGGTATGGGAAATGTAAAGATTCTACCCTTGGCGTCTCCCTCCATCATTACTTCCGCAAAGGCATTATTAAGCATATCCATCTCTTTCTGAAAATCTCCGTATGTTTTATCCTTCTTTTCTCCCCCTATAACAACCGGTTCATTCTTTAGGCTTGCAGGCACCTTCAGATCCATCGTTATATTCGTAAAGGGTGTTTGAAAACCAACCCTCGTTGGAACATTGAGATTAAAGAGAAATTCCTGCATCGCTTGCTTGACCTGTTTGTAATCCAGGTTGTCGTAATGGATGAAAGGAGCAAGAAGAGTGTCGAAATTTGAGAACGCCTGAGCACCTGCCGCTTCTCCCTGCAAAGTATAGAAGAAATTAACTATTTGGCCAAGTGCGGTTCTGAAATGTTTTGCCGGTCTACTCTCTACTTTCCCTACAGCACCCGTAAAACCTACATTGAGAATGTCCTGCAGATCCCATCCGCAACAATATACGGAGAGAAGACCCAGGTCATGAATATGCAAATCACCATCTGTATGCGCATCGCCTATATAATCTGGATAGATTCTTTTTAGCCAGTAGCGGGCGGAAATTGCCGAGGTTATATGGTTATTCAACCCTTGCAACGAATAGCTCATATTACTGTTTTCGTTAACTCTCCAATCTTTTTTTAATAAATACTCGTCCACTATTTTAACGGATTCACTGAATAATTCCTGAACATCCCTTAATTTATTGTGCTGTTCCCTGTAAAGAATATAAGCCTTTGCCGTTTTGGCATGCCCTTCTTCAATAAGAATTTTCTCAACAAGATCCTGAACATTTTCAACAGTTGGAATATTATCTCCCTTATATATGGCATTTAAAGAAGCAACCACTAAACTCGTGATTCTCCTCGCTTTTTCAAAATCGGTTCCTCCTACACTCTTCACCGCTTTGACTATCGCATTATAAATCTTTTCAGGTTCAAAGGGTACGAGCCTTCCATCTCTCTTCCTAATAAACTCAATTGTATTCGTCATCCGACCTCCTTTTTTTTATAGTATCATATTTAGTTTTCATTGTCAAGAATTTTCCACAACATATAGTATTATTAAATATAATAAATACAACATATTGCAATGTCACTATTTATGTTTCGATTGTGAAATTTGACTTTAAATTACACTAAATAAATTACGATTTGAAAAGAAAAGATGCTATTATAAATGCCGTCTCCACTCTAAATATCGAATTGCCGAGATTTGCCGTTATAATTCCGGATTTTTCAAAATATTCAACTTCTCTTTTACTAAAACCTTCTTTGGCTCCGATTATAACGTTATTTACTTCCGGTATATTTTCCGATAAACTTAACTTCCCTCCGGGAGTAAGTACAATCGTGTTTTCTGTCAAGGAAATATCCTCCAATGAATCGTAAGAACCTAAAAAATCGGGAAAGTTGGGATTCTCCGATTGCTTCATCCCGGACATGATCCTCTTTTTTATTTTATTTACATCCGGAGCTTTCAAGTATTTTGCCGTTTTCTCGCCCCTGAAAAATGCAAAAGATTTAACTCCCATCTCCCCCGCCTTCTCAGCAATCAGTTCCATTCTCTTCAAATCGGTAAATCCTATATAAAAGGTCTTCAAAACTCTATAATATTCCTTTTTCGTTTGCAATATAGAAAATTTCGCCTGTTTTTTATCTAAAAATTCAAAAATCGTAAAAAATAGAGAGCCTTTCCCATCTATCAAAGAAACAGGCTCTCCTGTTTTTATTCTCTTAACCTTTAAGTGCTTTAATTCATCCGGATTTTTAATATATGCATAATTCCCCTTTATCTCATCGGCAAAAAAAGAGGACATCTACTCAATCTGATCCTTCGTTAATTCATGTAGTTTTTTCAATAATTCCTTTACTTCCGGAGTTTTAACCGTAGGTGTATGTATAATGGTTTGCACAATCACATCCCCTCTTACCCTTCGCCTCAAATCCGGTACACCTTTTCCTCGTATCCTGTACTCTTGACCGGATTTTGTACCTGGGTTGATTTTTAATCTGACTGTACCGTCAATAAGCTTTATATTCACTTTATCCCCGAATACAGCCTGATATAATGTAATCGGTTTGATAATACGAATATTATTCCCCTCTCTGATAAAACGGTTATCCGGTTTTTCCTCTATTATAACATGAATATCCCCTTTTATACCTCCATGTTCGGGATAATTACCTTCTCCTTCAAGTGTAATATAATTTCCCGTTGAAACCCCGGGCGGAACTTTCACTTTTATCATTTCTTCCTTCAACACCCTACCAGTTCCATGACAAACCTTACATTTGGTTTTTATAATTTTACCCGTTCCGTGGCATGTGGGACACTCACTTTGACGTATCATTGTTCCGAAAATAGATTGTGTTCTCTTACGAATCACACCATGCCCGTTACATGTGGGACAAGTCTGTATGTCCGTTCCTCCCGTTCCATTACAGGCATCACATTTAACATATCGCTTTATCTTTACCTTTTTTTCAGTGCCTTTTATAATCTCTTCCAACGTAAGAGGAAGTCTCACCCTAAGCGATTCTCCTACACTTACCCTATGCTGTTGCCTTCTACCTCGTGCATATGAATCGCCCATTCCACCGAAAAATGCTCCGAAAATATCTCCCAATCCCCCGAAATCACCAAAAATATCCCTTAAATCCTCGGCATGTGTAAAATCGTTCCAGGTAAAACCACCGCCGCTGAAAGCATCGTTTACACCGTTAAACCCATATTGGTCATACATCCTGCGTTTTTGGGGATCCATTAGAACTTCGTATGCTTCGGATATCTCTTTGAACTTCTCTTCGGCTTCTTCTTTGTTGTCCCTGTTTAGATCAGGATGATACTTCTTTGCTAATTTTCTGTAAGCACGTTTTATCTCATCCTCGGAGGCATCTTTCGATACCCCGAGGATTTCATAATAATCTCTTTTACCGGACATTATTTCTTGCCTTTATCATCATCGTCATCTACAACTTCATAATCAGCATCAATTGGTCCGGATTCATCTTTCTTTTCATCTTTCTCTTTTGAAGAGGTACTTGTCGTTGTGGTCGTTCCTTGATTTTCTGCTGTTGCACCCTGACTTCCGGCTTTATAAGCTTCTTCGGCCAATTTATAAGATTTCTGTTTAAGGTTTTCTGTCTCGGATTTAATCTTTTCGAGGTCTTCTCCCTTAATAGTCTCTTTCAAGCTATTCAAAGCATCTTCGACTTCTTTTTTCTCTTCCTCCGTAATCTTATCACCGAAATCTTTCAAAGATTTCTCAACCGAATAAATCAAAGTATCCGCTTCATTTTTGGCTTCAATGAGTTCCATTTTCTTTTTGTCTTCCTCTTCATGCTGCTTTGCCTCGTTTACCATTCTTTCAATTTCCTCATCGGACAATCCGCTGGAAGCGGTAATTTTGATTTTCTGTTCTTTTCCGGTAGCTTTGTCTTTTGCTGAAACATGAAGTATCCCGTCGGCATCTATATCGAATGTAACCTCTATTTGAGGTACGCCTCTTGGTGCCGGCGGTATACCAACAAGCTCAAATTGTCCGAGCAATCTGTTGTCAGCAGCCATTTTACGTTCTCCCTGAAGAACATTAATGGTTACGGCGGGCTGGTTATCCGTTGCCGTAGTGAATATCTGTGTCTTTCTTGTAGGAATCGTTGTATTCCTTTCAATCATTTTGGTCATTACACCACCGAGAGTTTCGATACCGAGAGAAAGGGGTGTAACATCAAGAAGAAGCACATCCTTTACATCTCCTGCGAGAACACCACC